>DATBSM010000064.1:0-3610 GCA_036559785.1 Gemmatimonadales bacterium | reverse complement strand
GTCGACTCCCCGAAGCAGGTCGGCCTTCCGGATGTGCTCCTGGTCGGTGTGGGCCACACGAATTGTTCCGGGGCCGAGTTGATATCGTTCTCCCCACGGCTCCAGGAACGGGAGGTCGCTCGCATAGCTCACGACCGTGGTCTCCCATCCAGCGGGTGCCGCTCCTCCCTTGTAGAAGGGAAGGTCGACCCGAAAATCCCCGGTCACGCCCGGCGCCAGCAGGCTCCTGATGGCGTTCTTCAGAGGTGCAGTCGGTTCCACCGTGCGGATGAGGATCTGCGCGCTTGCCGCCGGCGGAATGACGTTGGGGGCCACGCCGCCACCTATGAGTCCCAGGTTGAGGGTGGATTGGCCGAGGAGGGGATCGGACGGCAGGGGCATCCGGCGGATCCGCTCGATGGTATCGAGCAAGGCCGCGATCGCGCTCACTCCTTCGTCGGGATAGGCGGAGTGGGCTGCGCGCCCGGTCGCCTGAAGGTCCACCCGCAACGAGCCCTTCTGACCGATCGAAAGCCGGTTCTCGGTCGGCTCGCCGTTGATGAGGAAGCGGCCGCGCGGTCCCAGGCTTGCGGCCGCCTGGGCGCCATCCGACCCATTCTCCTCGCCCACCACGAAGAGCAGGCCGATGCGGCGCTCCCCCTGCTGGGCCAGGCGTTCCGCCGCCGCCACCATGGCCGCCGCGAGGCCCTTGGCGTCGCAGGTACCCCGGCCGTGAAGCGACTCCGCGTCCTCGGAGAGCGGGATGTATGGCGGTACTGTGTCGAGATGGGTCGAGAAGACCAGGGCGGGCGGGTCGCGATAGGCGTAGAGATTCTCGCGCCCCGGGGAGACCGGCTGCCGCACGACCTGATATCCGGCGCGCCTCAACGCGGCGTCCAGAAAATCGGTTGCCGGTCCCTCGGCTCCGGTCGGAGTCTCGAGGGCCACGAGGGAGCGGGTCAGCTCAAGTGCGTCCATTAACGAGACGCCCCGCCAGCGGTATCCGCGGCGGGGCTCCTGGTCGAAGTAAAACTCCTTGCTGCTCTATGCCGACCCGAGCTTGCCACGAATGTCCCGCTTCGTTCCGCACTTAAACGTCTCCGGCGCGGCCGGATGAGTAGTGAGAACGGTTACGGGCGTGTGTAGGTGCATGGGCTCGGATGCGGTGTCGAGAATCGTTGTAAGCTAGGAAAGCGTCACGGGCCCTGCAAGAGGCGGGGCCCGCGGTATTCACGGTGCCCGCAGGACTATTGACGGTCGGTTCACGCGCGGTTGGTAACCTCCTTTTCAGCGCCTGGCTCTATCGTGGCGCCTCAATCTGGAATCCTGGGAGGCTACAATGCGCATCATCCGCTCGGCCCGAGCTCTGTCGGCCCTCGTCATCCTCGCTGCGGCCGGTGCCTGCAGCAGCGAGTCGCTCGGCCCCGCGACCTCTGGGTCACGCACCGTGAACGTCGTCCCGAGTCTGGCAACTATCGGCGAGGGGCAGGCGGTTCAGCTCACGGCAAAACTGGTAGACGAGTTCGGGGATCCGCTCGAGGCGACCTTTACCTGGTCCAGCAGCAACACAGATGTAGCCACGGTGTCGGTAGGCGGGACGGTTTTCGGCCGCCGCGCAGGCCGGGCGGCCATAATCGCCAGTGCCCATGGCCGTGCCCAGAGCGCAGCGGTGGTCGTGCTTCGCGACGAATCAGAGGGCAAGCCAAGCAAGCCAAGACCGCCCTCTACTAATTGAGGCCGGCTGGTGCTGGACGAGCCGCCTGGTCTGCCTGCCGGGCGGCCTTTTGGCCCTCTGCAACGTCCACTCGCCACAGAAGCGCCGCGCCCACCGCGAAGAATGCGATGACGGAAAGGATCGCGTTCCTGCTCGATCCGGTGGCGGCGATCGTGCCCGCAAAGATGAGCGGGCCAAATATCCCGGCGAACTTCTCGAAGATGCTGAAGAACCCGAAGAATTCTCCCGACTTATGGCGCGGTATCATGCCGGCGAAGAGGGACCGGCTGAGCGCCTGGGTACCGCCCTGCACCATCCCGACCAGGCCGGCCAGTATGTAGAAGTGGGTCGCGTTGGTCATGAAGTAGCCCAGGATGCTGATGGCGGTGTAGGCCAGCAGCCCGACGAAAATGGCGGGCTTGGCGCCGACCCGCGCGGCCAGCATGCCGAAGAGAAACGTGCATGGGATCCCCACGAACTGCACCAGCAGGATCGCCCCGATGAGGGCGCTCTGGCCGATCCCTATCTCGGTCCCGTAGGCGGTGGCCATCTTGATGATGGTCTGGATCCCGTCGTTGTAGATCATGAAGGCACCCAGCATCAGGAATGCCTCCCGGTATCCGCGCAGCTCGTGAAATGTTTCCGCCAGGCGTACGAACGCCATCTTGATCGGGTTTTCTCCCGCCCGCTCGTCGGGCTCCAGCCGGGCGGGCGGCTCCGGCACT
Organism: Gemmatimonadales bacterium; assembly: GCA_036559785.1. GTDB lineage: Bacteria > Gemmatimonadota > Gemmatimonadetes > Gemmatimonadales > GWC2-71-9 > CAVVWJ01. Next base: position 1,192 of record DATBSM010000064.1, on the reverse strand, counting down.
CTTCGAAAGAGCGGCAGCGAGAAGACCAGCCACCAGACTGCCACCGAGACGAACGCGAGACGCACCGGAAGGGTCGCCTGCACCTCAGCGAGGTCCGAGCCCGAGGGGAGGCCAAACCATGCCGGCTTCTGGATCCACGCCAGGTTGAGTGCCAGTAGCAGGCCGCCGCCGATGTAGCCCATGGCATACCCGGCGCTCGAGACCCGGTCAATCTCCTCGGGACCGGCGATGTGCGGCAGCAGTGCCTCGTAGAAGACGAAGCTTCCGGCCGCTCCGATCAACGCCAGCAGGAACAACACCGAGGCCAGGTCTATCTCTCCCCGGTCGATGAAGAACATTCCTCCGACCGCGGCAACCCCGATAAACATGAAAATGGCCAGCAGCCGCTTTTTCGCTCCCCGATAATCGGAGATGGCGCCGAGAATGGGCGACAGTAGCGCAATGATGACCAGAGCCACGGTATTGACGGTGGCGAGCCGCTGGGTGGCGCTGCTGGCTGGCAGAGCCGCGCCGGCGACCTTCACGAAGTAAATGGGGAAGACCGCCACCATGACGGTGGTCTGGACCGCAGAGGTGGCCCAGTCGTACATGGCCCAGGCGCGGAGCTCCGGACGGGCAAGACCGAGGCGAGACCATAGGGAGGTGGGCGGCATGCCCGGGAAGCTTAGGCGGAACTGGGCGGCGCCGTAAGAGACCTGCAACCATCCGCGGGTTCGCGGAGTCAAACACGAACATGACCAACGCTATCCGTGACGCCCTGCTCGCCTGTGTCCTCGCCTTCATGTTCGGCCCCACCTATGCTGCCGCCCAGACGCGGGCGGGCGCTGCTACGCTCGATGGAGCGGAAGTGGCCGCCTGGCGGGAGGACCTCCGCTACATGGCGGCCGAGATGGCCAAGCGCCACAAGAATCTCTACCACACCGTTTCACGGGCTCGGTTCGACAGCGCCGTGACCTCATTGGACCGGCGGATTCCGTCGCTCGCCCGGCATCAGGTGATCGTGGAGCTGGCACGGATCGTGGGACTGGTGGGAGACGGCCATACCAATGTCGCGCCAACCCGGGATCCGAAGATCGGTTTTCGCACGCTGCCGGTACGATTGTATCTCTTCAAGGATGGTCTCTTCGTGCGGGCCGCCAGGCGGGCTCAGGCCAGCCTGGCCGGCGCCCGTGTGGTGCAGATCGGGCGGGCG
>DATBSM010000063.1:0-8447 GCA_036559785.1 Gemmatimonadales bacterium | reverse complement strand
AGCGTCAACAAAAGAGCGCCCAGGTGCCGGAGCGCCCGGGCCAATCCCCCGGTGGGGAACCGATAGGTTCGCATGGGTCAAATAGATACGCGAGGAGGGTGGCACTGACAAGGAGCGGCGTCACATCGGGACGCGTCCCCTTGGCATCCCCCCTCGGGGCCGCTACGATTCGCGGCGGTGCGTGCCCATATCTCGTGAAAAGAGTGCCCAAATAATGCAAGTTACCATTCAGTACTGTGTGGTCTGAAACTACCAGCCGCGAGCCGCCAGTTTGGCGGCTGAGCTGAAACAAGCCTACCCCGACGCCGAAGTCAGCTTGATCGAATCTACGGGTGGCGTCTTCGAAGTGGCGGTCGATGGCCGGTCGGTCTTTTCCAAGAAGGCATCCCGGCGACATGCCGAGCCCGGAGAGGTCCTCAAGGCAGTCCAGCAATTGAGAGGTGGTAAGTGACCCATGCGCATTGCCATCTCGACTGGCGGGGGTGATGCCCCGGGCCTGAACGCGGTAATCCGCGCCGTGGTCCTTTCGGCTCATAACCGAGGCTGGCGGTCGTACGGCATTCAGCGGGGCTACGAGGGCCTCCTCAGCTTCAACGGCGTCGTTCCTCTGGGCCCGGCTGAGGTGCGGGGCATCACCCACCTCGGCGGGACCATCCTGGGCACCACCAACCGTGGCAACCCGTTCCGCTATGTGACCAGGGACGCGGAAGGCAACGAGCACGAGACCGATCGCTCCGACGACCTGGTGGCCGCGTTTCAGGCCAGCGGCTTCGACGCCCTGGTCTCGATTGGCGGAGACGGCAGCCTGCAGATCTCCTACGAGCTCTGGAAGAAGGGTCTTCCCGTCGTCTGCGTCCCCAAGACCATCGACAATGACGTCAGCGGCACCCAGCGCACATTCGGGTTCGACACCGCCGTAAGCACCGCCACGGAAGCGATAGACCGGCTGCATTCGACGGCGGAAAGCCATGACCGGGTCATGGTGGTCGAGCTCATGGGTCGGTATGCGGGCTGGATTGCGCTGTACAGCGGCCTGTCAGGCAGTGCCGACGTCATCCTGCTGCCCGAGATCCCCTTCGACATCGAGAAGGTCTGCGCCAAAATCCGGGCCCGTGAGACGGCCGGCCGGCGTTTCAGTATCGTGGTGGTTGCGGAGGGTGCGAGGTCCAGGGACGGGGCCATCGAGTTGCTCGAACGCCGCGGCGTGGGAACGGTGGATCGCCTGGGCGGAATCGGGAGCAAGGTGGCCCGGGCGATCGAGCATGCCACTGGCAAGGAAACCCGGACCCTGGTGCTGGGGCACCTTCAGCGCGGGGGTTCTCCCACAACCTACGACCGACTCCTCGCGCTGCGCTTCGGTGCCGCGGCGGTGCGGGCCATCGCGGAGGGTGCCTTCGGCATCATGGTCGGGCTCAAGGGGCCCGGCATCGAGCAGGTGCCGCTGGAGGAGGTCGTCGGGAAGTCGAAAAACGTTCCGCTCGACTCCGATACCATTGCGACGGCGCGGGAGTTGGGGATTAGTCTAGGGGACTAATTGCTTACATATCCTGAGACCCCCTCCTCTAATGTTGTCGACGCCCTGCATGGCGAAGTAGTTCCCGATCCGTACCGCTGGCTGGAGGACGGCACCACACCCGAGACCAGGCGCTGGACCGAGCAGCAGAATGCCGTCACCGAGGCCTATCTCGCCGCGGTTCCGGGCCGGGAACGGATTGGTCGTCGCCTCGAGGAGCTGCTGGGAATCGGAGTGCTCGGCACGCCGACGCCGAAACGTGGTCGTTATTTCTATCTCCGCCGCGACGGACGCCAGAACCAGCCGGTGCTCTACTGGCGGGATGGGGTCGACGGGGCAGACCGCGTTGCCGTCGATCCGAACGCGCTGAATGAGGCGGGTACCACTGCGCTGGACTGGTACTACCCCAGCGAGGATGGTCGCCTGCTGGCCTACGGCCTATCGGAAGACGGGAACGAGGAGAGTGTTCTTCACCTGCTCGAGGTCGGCAGCGGACGGGACCTGCCGGACAGGATCCCCCGGATGCGGGCCGCCTCAGTCGCCTGGCTCCCCGACGGCACGGGCTTTTACTACACCCGCTATCCCGCACCTGAGGAAGTGCCCGAGGGAGAGGAGCAGTACCACCGTGCTCTCTACTTTCATCGGCTCGGCGCCGACCCGGCCACCGATCCGCTGGTCTTGAAGCCCGCAGCAAAAGAGTACTGGCCAGGCGTAAGCCTCTCACCCGACGGGCGCTGGCTCATTGTCAGCGTGGCTCGGACCTTCGATCAGGTCGATCTCTATCTTCAGGATCTCGCATCCGGGGGCGAGCTGGTTCCGATCGCCCGCGACCTGCCCGCGTCGTTCGAGGGTGAAATTGCCCACGGCCGTCTTTTCATGCGGACTAACCTCGATGCGCCGACCTACCGGCTCTATGCGGTGGATCCCGAGCGGCCCGAGCGCGGCTCCTGGCGGGAGATCGTGCCCCCCAGAGGCGACGCCGTGTTGGAGAGCGTTGCGGTAGCGGGCAACCGGCTCGCTCTCGGCTACCTCGAGCGGGCCTCCTCCCGCCTGCAACTGACCGATCTCGAGGGCGGTCTCATTCAGGACGTCCCGCTTCCGGCCCTGGGGAGCCTCTTCGGGTTTGGGGCCGAGTGGGACGGCCGAGAGCTGTTCTACGGTTTCTCATCGTACTCGGTGCCGCCGAGCGTTTACCGGATCGACCTGGCGACCGGGACCTCCTCGCTCTGGCGGCAGGTGGAGGCGACCATCGATCCCACCAGATTCGAGGTCGCGCAGGTGAGCTATCCCTCCAGGGATGGGACCGCGATCTCGATGTTTCTGGTGCACCGCAAGGGACTGGTGCGTAGCGGTGACAACCCCACCTATCTCACCGCCTATGGCGGGTTCAACATCAGCATGACCCCCGCCTTCTCCCGCTCGCTGTTGTTATGGCTGGAGCGTGGCGGCGTCGTCGCAGTTCCCAACATCCGGGGCGGCGGAGAGTATGGTGAGGGCTGGCATCAGGCCGGAATCCTGGCAAATAAACAGAACAGCTTCGACGACTTCATAGCTGCAGCCGAATGGCTGATCCACGAGCGATACACTCGCCCCGAGCGTTTGGCGGTGGCCGGAGGCTCCAACGGTGGGCTTCTGATGGGTGCGGCACTCACGCAGCGCCCCGAGCTGTTCCGCGCCGTGCTGATTCAGGTCCCCCTGCTGGACATGCTTCGGTACCACCGGTTTCTGATCGCGCGGTTGTGGATTCCTGAGTACGGTTCCGCCGAGGATCCAGAGCAGTTCCGCTGGCTCCGGGCCTACTCGCCCTACCATCACGTTCGACCGGGTGTGGCCTACCCGGCCGTGCTCCTCGCCACGGCGGAGAGTGATACCAGGGTAGATCCGATGCACGCCCGGAAGATGGCTGCCCGGCTCCAGGCCGCCACTTCGGCCGAGCGCCCGGTCTTGCTCCGGCTCGAGGCCAAGGCCGGACATGGAGCCGGTAAGCCGCTCTCCAAGGTCCAGCAGGAGCTGACCGACAGCTGGACGTTTGTCTTTTCGGAGCTAGGGGTCGAGGTTTGAGGGAAGGCTATTGGCTGTAGGCTATTGGCTATGGGCCATATCTCGAGCCGGAGTAGCTACTAGCCAATAGCCAATAGCCAATAGCTACCTAACAGGGGTCTACTCAATGGCTCAGAATCTTCGACCTGCCGCTGTAACTGTGAGCCACCCAGCAGAGTGGCTGGCGGTCCTGCGGATCGTGGTGGGCCTGTATTTCGTGAAGTCGCTGGTGACCAAGATGACGCTAGTCATGCTGGGTGGCGTGCTACCTGTCCCGGCGGTCTCGCAGCGGTGGCTCGAGGTCATGCCGAAGATCGTCGCCAAGCAAGCCTCGGAGAATCCGATCGCGTTCTATAAGCACTTTCTTGAAACGACGGTGTTGCCGAACAGCAGTCACTTCGCGCAGCTGACCGCTTGGGGAGAGACGGTGGTCGGCATTGGGCTCACCCTCGGCTTGCTTACCGGGGTGGCGTCCTTGGTGGGATTGGTTCTGGTCATCAACTACGGGCTGGCGACCCAGTGGATGTCACCGGGGCAGCAGGGCTTTCACCTGGTGCTTTTTTTCCTCATGCTAATGTTCTTCTTTGCCCGGGCGGGACGCACCTGGGGACTCGACGCCTGGCTCGCCCGGCGGAGGCCTGGATCCTGGTTGGCGCGGCGGCCGCTGTCGTAGGGGCTAACGTGTTCCCGCCCGCCTCATTCCGCCCACGACCCCGTCAGCCTCGCAGTGGGCATCACGCGCGCTGTAGATAAGACAGAACACTCCGTCCGATTTCCACCGATCGTACCAAAGACGCATGGCGATCCGGTCCTGACCCGAGAACCGGGTCGAGGGCAGATCGTCGGTATAGAGCGCGATGTGGGTATGGACGGTTCCGGACCACCGGGGTGGGCCACACTCCTCGACCGAGCGGGTGGCGGAGATCCCCATCGAGTCCGCGTCCACCGGCTCGAGCAGCGCGATGGCCGTCACGAACACGGTGTCATTGCGGATAGAGCTGGCGAGGCAGGCGACCCGCTCCTCCCGGGCGGCCAGGCTGTTCTGCCACAGCTGCCGCAGCGCGTGGCCGGCGTCCGGGCTGAACTGAAACGAGGCGCGGGGGCGGGGGGCGTCGGTTTGCCCCGGCAGCAGCCGCAGTGGGGCGAGGCAGAAGAGTGCGGCGATCCCGGAGCGCAGCAGGATTTGCGTCAGTAGCGCGAGCGAGGAAAGAGTACCGCGCCCCCGGGTCCCTCGATTTCGCAGATGACCTCCTCCGCACTGTACAGGAGGCAGAAGATTCCGTCCTCCTGCCAACGTCTCCACCAGAGCATCATGATGCCGCGGTCCGCTCCCGAGAACAGGGAGTAAGGTTGGCGGCCGTCGCGAAGGGCTACGTGGGTGTGCACCGTGCCGCGCCAGTTGGGGGGGCCGCAGGAGTCGAGGGAAGCGCCGGCCGACACCCCGAGTGAATCGGAGGCTCCTGCCTCGAGGGGAAGCACTCGGGAGATTCGCACAGTGTCGCTATCGAGCGAGCCAGCCAGGCAGGCGACACGCTCGGCCTTGGCGCCGAGGCTTGCGTCCCAGAGTCGATGGAGCTCGGGCTGGGCACTAGGCTCGAAACGAAAGGCAGTCGGCACCAGGGCGGGCCCGTCAGCCGCAAGCAGTAGGGCAACGATTCCAATGCGGAGCGTGCCGCCCAGAAGCGCCATGGGCGTCTACGAGCCGGTGCCGCCGGCGGATCCGATGGCAACGCCCCAGGGGATCTTCCCAGCCGGGATTTTCGTCAGCACCCGAAGTTTCTCGGTATCCACCACGGAGACATCGTTGGAGGGCCCGTTGGCCGTGTAGAGCTTCCTACCGTCGGGCGTGAGTGCAATTCCCCAGGGGCGTTGGCCCACCGGAATCGTAGCGAGCACAGCATTGGTTGCGGCGTCGATGACCGAGACAGTGCCGCCCCGGCCGTTGGCCACATAGACCCGCTTCGCGTCGGGCGAAACCATCACGCCCATCGGCTTCGAATCCTTGGGCAGCTCCACGACCTTGATAACCTTCTTCGTCGGAACGTCGATCACCCAGACGGTCCCGCCAAGCTCTGATGTGACATAGGCGCGGCTGCCGTCGGGGATAAACGCCAGGTCTCGGGGCCGTTTCCCAACGTTGATCTGCCCCACCACTTTTCCGGTCTTTGTATCGATGAGCGTCAAGTTGTGATCGGTCTCGCCGGTTACCCAGACCACCGCCCCATCGGGCTGGAGTCGGACACCCTCGGGTTCAGCTCCAACTTTGACCGTGGACCGGATCTTCCCGCTGGCAATGTCCACGATCGATGCCGTCCCAGCATCCTCGTTGGAGACGAAGAGGGTGGTGCCGTCCCTGCTGATGTCGAACGTCTCAGGGTCGGATCCACCGGGCAGGATCCGGGTCACCTTTCTCGTGGCGACATCGACCATGGCAACGCCATCCTTACTCTTGTCGGAGGCGAGCTTTTCGCACTCCTCGTCCGGCATGGTCGGCGGGCACTTGGGCGACCCACTGAGCGCCACAAACACTGTCCTGCCATCAGGCGCAATTCGGACTCCGCGTGGGCGGGTCCCGACCGGAATGGTTGCCACCGTACTATCCGTACGGGTGTCGATGACCGTGAGTTCCTGCGAGTCCTCGTTGCTGACGTAGGCCAGCTCGCCGGCCGGCACAGCCGCGGTTGCAGTCGAGTCGGCCCGTCCACGTGGGGAGGGTTGCTCCTTGCTACAGGCGGCAGCGAGGAAGAGGGCCGTACCGATCCGGGAAGCGAAGGACCTAGTTGGACGCATCGAAAATCGCCTTGTCAGGGTTCCGGGCCTGGTGGAGTCCCTTGATCTCGCTTCGTCCCAGAACACCAGTGAAGATCGCTCCGTCGAGATCGGCCTTGTCCAGCCTGGCGCCGGTCAGGTCCGCTCCAGTGAGATCGGTCTGGATCAATTCGCTGTTTCTGAGGTCGGTACCCACCAGCCGGGCCTTGGCCAGCGTGGCGTGGGACAGGTCTGCCTTGAAGAGATTGGCTCCCGACAGGTCGGCGCCCGTCAGATCGGCGCCTACAAAAGTCGCCCGCATGACCCCCATCGACTGGTTTCCCGGGTCGGCGCCCATGTTCGCGTTGCGCAGGTTGGTCCCTACCAGTTTGGCGGACCGCAGGTATCCAATGATTCTGGTGCCTGACAGCTGTGCCCCGCTCAGATCGGCAGCCTCGATGATGGTGGCGAAGAGGCTGGCCCCGGTGAGATCGGCTCCCTTGAGGTTGGCTCGCCGAAGGACGGTGCCGTCGAGATTGGCCTTCGTGAGATCGGCATCGGTGAGGGTGGCGTCAGTCAGATCGGAGGTAAAGAGGTTCGCGCCTCCCAGCTTGGTGCCAGTGAGGCGCGCCCCGGTCAGATTGGCGCGCTTGAAGTCCACTCCGTGGAGGTCGAGCCCACTCAGGTCGGTCCTGGAGAGATCGGGCGCCTTCTCTTCGGTGCCGGCCGCCAGGCGAGCCTTGACCTGTTGCAGGGTCAGCCGCACGGCCGGGCTGTCCGCTTCGAACCGGGCGGGCAAAACACCGACGCCCACTCCCTCCGCCACGGTCGCCGTGACAGCGGCCAGGGTGAGGAGGGGAGCGAGCGTGAGCAACTGCATCATGCGCATTTCGGAATGTACTCGGGTTGCGAGGTGGGACGAGGCTAGGTCCCCGGTTTGAGCGCCGGCCGCCCCGGGGCAAGTTTGGCGTCGCTCCTACCCTTCACGTATGCGTAGATCTTGGTGATGGTCGCCGGTTCCATGCCGAGTGCGCACCACGATGGCATTCCCTTGGCCGGCCGGCCGGCGCAGACAGTCTGTAGGAAAAGCTCCTTGGTGTTGATCGGGCCCTCGGGCTTGAGCGATAGTATCAGGTGCGGGGCAATGGTGGTACCCTGGACGTCCTCGCCGTGACATCGTGCGCAGTTGAGGTTGAACTGCTTCCAACCGTCGTAGATCTCCTGTGACACTGTGTCCCGCGGTGCCTGATGGTACTGATCGCGCAGCTCCTGGGCCTGCACGCCGGCAGCACTCGCGCTCAGACCAAAGAACAGGGTGGCTCCAAGGAACTTCCGGCGGGTCAGTGTCGAGATGGGCGTACGCATGCTCGCAGCGCGATCCTTTCGTGCAGGGCGGGATGCTTGGAGTAGCCTGGTGAGCCTGGCTAGCGGTTGGCGGCCTGTCCCGAGTCCGCCGGCAATGGAACGGCAGGGATGGGGAACATGGGAATGCTGTACTCTTTGAGGATCGCCTGGATCTCAGGCTTCCTTCGGTCGAGCACCGTCTGGAGACTGTCCCGTAGCGCCCGGTCGCGGCGCCGCACCGCCATCCCGATGTTGAAGCGAAAGGGGAAGTCGGTCGCCGAGTCGCGTTCCGCCAGGGGCTGCAGCGTCAAGGGAACTGGCGACCGTTTGGCGAAGTACCCGGCTACTGGCCCCCATACGATACCGACATCGATGTCCTTCTTGGCCACCGCCGTGACGATGTCCTCCGGCCGGATGGTGTCGGTATAGAAGGTCGGGTACCCGGTCAGGTTGCCGACGACGCCGTAGCGGCTCAGAGCCATGGCTGGCGGCGTGTTCTCCGCGTCGGAATTGAGGATGTTGACTCCGATCTTCAGCTTCTTGAGGCGGGGATCGGCCAGCGATTTGATGTCGAGACCTCTGTCCTTTCGGGTCACGAACACATAGCCCGAGCGAAAATACGGCCTGGTCACCGCGGCCATGTCGAACTCCGCGGGCGCCTGTATGGCCACATCGCAGTACCGGCCGTTGAGGGCGCGGGCGAAGAACCCTCGCCGGACCGGCCACCAGGCGTACTCGATTTTGGCGTTCCACTCCTTGGCCACCAGCTCAGCGATCTTCTGCTCGAAGCCCTCTCCCTTCT
>DATBSM010000062.1:0-6449 GCA_036559785.1 Gemmatimonadales bacterium | reverse complement strand
CTTCCTCCAACTGATCGCGGCGGAACCGGACATCAGCCGGGTGCCCGTGGTTATCGACTCGTCCAAGTGGTCGGTGATCGAGGCGGGACTCAAGTGCGTGCAGGGGAAAGGCGTGGTCAACTCGATCAGCCTCAAGGAGGGAGAGGACGCCTTCATCCGGCAGGCTACGCTCGTGCGTCGCTACGGGGCCGCGGTGATCGTGATGGCGTTCGACGAGCAGGGGCAGGCCGATACCGCCGAGCGGAAGGTGGAGATCAGCCGGCGCGCCTATGGAATCCTTACCGAGCAAGTGGGCTTTCCACCCGAGGACATCATCTTCGATCCCAACATCTTCGCCATTGCGACGGGGATCGAGGAGCACAACAACTACGCCGTGGACTACATCCAGGCGACCCGGCGAATCAAGGAGAGTCTGCCGCACGCCCTGATCAGCGGCGGCGTGAGCAATGTCTCCTTTGCCTTCCGGGGCAACGATCCGGTGCGAGAGGCGATCCACTCGGTCTTTCTCTACCATGCCATCGAGGCGGGGATGGACATGGGGATCGTGAATGCCGGTCAGCTCCTCATTTACTCCGACATCCCCCCCGATCTGCTGGAGCGGGTGGAGGACGTGGTGCTCAACCGCCGACCCGATGCCACCGACCGGCTGTTGGAGGTAGCCGACTCGGTCCGCGGTCGCGCGGCGGCTCAGGCCACCGACCTCGCCTGGCGCAACGCCCCCGTGGCGGAGCGGCTGGCGCATGCGCTGGTGGAGGGTATTGCCGACCACATTGTGGAGGACACGGAGGAGGCCCGGCACCAGGCAGAACGGCCGATCCACGTGATTGAAGGGCCCTTGATGGACGGCATGAACATCGTGGGCGACCTGTTCGGCTCCGGCAAGATGTTTCTCCCCCAGGTGGTGAAGAGCGCGAGGGTGATGAAGCGTGCGGTGGCCCACCTGATTCCGTACATCGAGGCCGAAAAGCTCGCCCGGGGCGATGAGAGCGAGGCCAAGTCGAACGGGCGTGTGCTCCTGGCCACCGTCAAAGGGGACGTCCACGATATCGGCAAGAACATCGTCGGTGTCGTACTCCAGTGTAACAACTACGAGGTCATCGATCTCGGCGTCATGGTACCCTGCGCCAGGATTCTGGAGACGGCCCGCACGGAAGCGGTGGACATCATCGGCCTGAGCGGGCTTATCACGCCGTCCCTCGAGGAAATGAGCTTCGTGGCCGGTGAGATGCAGCGGGAGGGGTTCACCATTCCGCTGCTCATCGGGGGCGCCACCACGTCCCGGGTGCACACCGCGGTAAAGATCGAGCCCAACTACAAGGGGCCGACCGTCCACGTGATCGATGCTTCTCGCGCGGTCGGGGTTGCAGGTAATCTGCGCAGCGATCTGCTCCGGCCCGACTACGTGGCTGGTATCCACGCGGAGTACCAGGACGTTCGTACCCAGCGGGGCAACCGGAAGGCGGAAGAGCGCCACCAGTCCATTGCCGAAGCCCGCAAGAACCGGCTGGCCATCGACTGGCAGGCGCAGGCACCGCCGAAGCCATGTTTCATCGGCGTGAGGGCGCTGGAAGATTATCCGCTGGAGGAGTTGGTTCCACTGATCGACTGGACTCCGTTCTTTCAGACCTGGGAGCTGGCAGGACACTACCCCGCCATTCTCAAGGATCCGTCCGTCGGTCCGGCCGCCACGAGCTTGTTCAAGGACGCGCGCCAGCTGCTCGATCGAATCGTGCGCGAGCGCCTGCTCACCGCCCGCGGGGTGTTCGGATTCTTCCCGGCCAGCAGCGTCGGCGATGACATCGAGGTCTACGCCGACTCGAGCCGCGCCGAGCGAAAAGCGACCATCCACTCCATCCGGCAGCAGATGGTCAAACCTCCAGGCAGGCCCAACCTCGCCCTGGCCGACTTCGTCGCCCCGAGGGAGACCGGCGTAGCCGATTATGTCGGAGCCTTCGCTGTGACGGCGGGGGTGGGCATCGAAGCCCTGGTGAGCGGGTTCGAGGCCGCTCACGATGACTACAACGCGATTTTGACCAAGGCACTGGCAGACCGGCTGGCGGAGGCGTTCGCGGAGCTGCTGCACCAGCGGGTGCGGCGGGAGTTCTGGGGTTATGCCCCGGATGAGGCACTCGACAACGAGGGTCTCATCAAGGAGCGCTACCAGGGGATCCGTCCGGCCCCCGGCTATCCCGCCTGCCCCGACCACACCGAGAAGCGGATGCTTTTCGACCTGCTCCGGGTGGAGGAGAACGCCGGCATCACCCTCACTGAGAGCTTTGCCATGCTCCCGGCCGCCGCGGTGAGCGGCTACTACTTCTCCCACCCCCAGTCCCAGTATTTCGGGGTGGGCAAGATCGAGCGAGATCAGGTCGAGGACTATGCCCGCCGCAAGGGAATGGATGTCGCGTCGGTCGAGCGCTGGCTTTCTCCGAACCTGAACTACGAGCGATAGATGTCCACCCTGGCCGACCTGATTGCAGATAAGCGGGTCCATGTCCTCGATGGGGCCATGGGCACGATGCTGTACAGCCGCGGCATGTTCGTCAACGTGAGCTACGATGGACTGAACCTGACCCAGCCCGGGCTGGTGCAGGAAGTCCACGAGGCGTACGTCCAGGCGGGGGCGGAGATAATCGAGACCAACACCTTCGGGGCCAATCCGGTCAAGCTGTCGAGCCACGGCCTCGACGATGAGACCGAAGCCATCAACCGCGCGGCAGTCACACTCGCCCGGCGGGCGGCCAAGGGCCGGGCTCTCGTCGTAGGGGCCATCGGCCCGCTGGGCATCAGGCTGGAACCCTGGGGACCTACCGCCAGGGAGGAAGCGATCGGCTACTTCAGCCGGCAGGTACGCGGACTGCTGGATGGCGAGGTGGACGGATTCATCCTCGAGACCTTCAGTGACCTGCACGAGGTAGAGGCCGCGCTCTGCGCCGTCAAGGCACTGACCAATCTTCCGATCATGGCCCAAATGACTGTGGGCCACGACGGTAATACCAGCTACGGCACGACCGTCGAGACCATCGGGTCGAAGCTCACCGTGCTGGGTGCCGATGTCGTCGGGCTCAACTGTTCGGTGGGGCCGGCCGCCATGCTCGACGCACTCGAGCGGCTGGTGGAGTGCACCGATCGCCCGTTGTCAGCTCAGCCCAATGCCGGGTTGCCCCGCGCGGTCGACGACCGCCGGATCTACCTCGCCAGTCCGGAATACATGGGCTCCTACGCCAGGCGGATGATCCAGGCCGGCGCCCGCTTCGTGGGCGGCTGCTGCGGTACCACCCCGGATCACATCCGGAAAATTCACGATTACGTCGCCACCCTGCAGCCCCGTCGTGTCTCGGTGGGACCTTCAACCGTCGGTCCGGCCAGACCCGCGGGAGTCGACGTGGTGCCACTCGGGCAGCGCTCGGCGTTGGGTCACAAGCTCGCCTCTGGTGAACTGGTGACCACGGTGGAGATTCTTCCCCCCAAGGGCTGGAATCCCGCCGAGATGATCGACCAGTGCCGCACGCTCCAGGAAGCCGGTGTGGATGCGGTCAACATCCTCGACAGCGCCCGGGCACAGAGCCGGATGGGAGTCCTACCCGCGGCGTTGATCGTCCAGCGAGAGGTCGGCCTCGAGACCGTCTTCCACTACACCTGCCGCGACCGCAACATGCTGGGGATGCTGAGCGATCTGCTCGGCGCCGCGGCCGGCGGCCTGCGCAATGTACTTATCGTGACTGGCGACCCCCCGGCCATGGGTCCCTATCCGGACTCGACCGCGGTGTTCGACATAGACAGCATCGGGCTGACCAACCTGGTTCGGCGGCTCAACCAGGGACTCGATCCTGGCGGCAACCCGATCGGCGCGCCCACCAGATTTGTCGTCGGGGTTGCCCTCAACCAGGGGGCCGACCTGGAGCGCGAGCTGGAGCGATTTGCCTGGAAGGTCGAAGCGGGAGCGGACTTCGCGGTGACTATGCCGGTGTTTGATGCCGAGCAGCTCCAGCGCTTCCTGAGTCGCGTCCGGGCACCGATCCCTATCATCGCGGGGATCTGGCCCTTGGCCTCGCTGCGGAACGCCGAGTTCCTCGCCAACGAGGTTCCCGGAGTGCAGGTGCCACCCGCCGTCCTCGAGCGGATGCGGCTGGCCCAGGAGCACGGAACCGCCGCGGCCCGGGCCGAGGGGGTTGCCATTGCGGCGGAGATGGTCGAGGCAGTCAAGGGTCTGGTGCAAGGCGTGCAGGTCACGGCGCCGGCCGGGCGCATAGACGCGGCACTGGAGGTGCTGGGCACATTGAGCGTAAGCGCCAAGCGGGAAAAGCAAAACGTCAGCGGGAAAAGCAGCGCCTGAGAAGCGTTTTCCGTTGTTCCCGCTCACCGCTCACGCTGTTGCTCTTACCGCTTATGGCTTGGCCCTACAACAACTCGACTATACGACGATACTGACTCTCCACCTGCTTGAATCCCAGGTTGCTCAGATAGACCTTGTCCGCGCCGACATCCCTGAGCGCGCGAACCGTCTTGGCACAGATCTCTTCCGGTCTTAGTCCCGCCTCGAACTCTCGTGTGAGCTCCGCGCCCGGTACCGGGAAAAAGTCCGCCAGCTTCCCCAGGGTGCCGGGGTTGGCGCTCCGATAGAGAAACACGCCAAAGACACCCGGGTAGGGGACATCCCGCCGGCGGGCCTCCATGAGAAACCGCTCCACGGCGCGGATGCTGTGGTGGGACACCACCTGGGTCAGGTAAAACTCGGCTCCGAACTGCTTGTCCAGCAGGTAGTCCACCTGCTCGGCCGCCGGGCGATGGGGGTTGGCCCAGCCGCCGAGGTCGAGCCGGGGCACCCGCTGGCGAATGAGCGAACGCAGCTCGCGGGCATGCGGCACACAGCGGGGGGGGCCCACCGTGTGATCCCCACCGAGCACAGTCAGCGCCCCGAACCCATTCGACGCGGCCCGCGACGCATGCATCAGACAGTATTCGAGGGAGTGCTTGGATGTCAGGAAGGGGACGATCCGCGAAGGATCGACGTCTCCCGCCAGATTGGCCGTCAGATGGGCCAGGTTTTCCTCTTCCGACAGACCCACGGCATTGTCCGTCAGAAAGATGATGGTATCGTGACGGGAGAGGCGCTGGATCGAGTGATACATGTCGATCCAGAGCTCCATGGTGTCGTTCGAGGAGAGTCCGGTGCGGGGTGGGCGCAGCTCCACCGTCGCCAGGGGAAGGTCCTCGCGTAACCGCTGGAGGACAGACTGGGCTGGAGCAGGGTTGGGATTGGACATGGTGGGAAGGAAGCTAACTAGAGTAGCTTACGAGATGCCCGAAATCGCCAGCGCCGCGCCCGCCCTCACAGTTCTTTCCGAGGAAGAGTCGATGTTCCGCGAGGCGGTACGCGAGTTCGCGGAAACCGACGTCCGTCCGCACGTTTACGAGATGGACCAGGCCGCCCAGTTTCGGCCCGAACTTATCTCCAGGTTCTTCGAGCTGGGCCTCATGGGCATCGAGGTGCCGGAGGAGTACGGTGGCAGCAGCGGTACGATTTTCATGGCGGTCCTGGCCATCGAGGAGCTGGCCCGGGTGGATGCCTCGGCAGCGATCTACGTGGACGTGCACAATACCCTGGTGAACAACGCCCTCCTTCGAAGTGGCAGCAGCGAGCAGAAGTCGCGCTACTTCCCGCGCCTGACCAGTGGGCTGCTCGGGGCTTTCGCCCTCTCCGAGCCCGGCAGTGGCAGCGATGCCTTTGCCCTGGCCACGCGGGCGGAGCGCAAGGGTGACGACTGGCTCCTCACCGGCACCAAGTTCTGGATCACCAACGGAGCCGAGGCCGGACTGTTTATCGTGTTCGCCAACGCCGACCCTTCCAAAGGGTACAAGGGAATCACCGGCTTCCTGGTCGAGAAGGGCTTCCCCGGGTTCTCTATCGGCAAGAAGGAAAACAAGCTGGGCATCCGGGCATCGAGCACTACCGAGCTGGTGCTCGATGGATGTGTTGTGCCAGTCGAGAACGTGCTCGGGCCGGTGGGCCAGGGCTACAAGATCTCGATCGAGACACTCAACGAGGGGCGAATCGGGATAGGAGCCCAGATGATCGGGGTGGCGAGTGGCGCACTTCAAGCTGCTACCGCCTACGTGAAAGAGCGCCACCAGTTCGGCAAGCCTATCGCCGAATTTCAGGCAGTGCAGTTCCAGCTGGCCCAGATGGCTACCGATCTGGAGGCAGCACGCCTCATGGTGTACAACGCAGCCCGGCTGAAGGATTCGGGGCAACCGTTTGCCCAGCAGGCCGCGATGGCCAAGCTCTTCAGCTCACAGGTAGCCGACCGGATCACCTCGTCCTGCCTGGAGCTATTCGGCGGGTACGGATACTCCAAGGAGTACCCCGCCGAGAAGTACTATCGCGACGCGAAGATCGGAACGATTTACGAAGGGACCAGCAACATGCAGCTGCAGACGATCGCTAA
>DATBSM010000061.1:0-4879 GCA_036559785.1 Gemmatimonadales bacterium | reverse complement strand
GCCCAATTCCGATCTCAATCCGGGCGCGATCATCGCGCTCTCGCCCGCCCTGTCTGGCGGGCAGAAGGCGGTGTACAACTCCTGGGGCCCCGGCAGATACGATCCTCACTTCAATCTCGACGGAGTCAACGGACCCGTCGTCATCCCGCCGGCCTACGGTCTCCTCGGTACGAACAGCATCACCTATACCGGCGACGGCGCAAACATCGCCTACTGGAATCTGTACGTCGGGGTCACCCAGATGCATGGGCACGGCACCTTCGCCGATTCGCGCCTGGGCCTAAACGTGCAGAACCCGCCCGATCTCATCTCCTCCAAACTGGAGGCGCTTCAGGCCTACCAGCTCAGCCTCCAGACTCCAGCACCGGCTGCTGGAAGCTTTGATCCCGTGGCCGCCCAGCGCGGGCTGGCTGTCTTCCAGGGCGCGGGGCGCTGCGCGACGTGCCACGTGGGAAGCCTTCTCACCGACGCGAACACGCGGCTGCACGACCCGGCCGAAGTGGTTAGCGAGCCGGAGCCGAACGGGGTGCCGAGCTACGCCTCTCGCAGCGCAACCGGGAAATACCGGACGACACCGCTCCGTGGGCTCCTGCGGCACCCGCCCTACTTCCACAACGGGATCGCCGGAACGCTGGAAGCGGTGGTGGATCTCTACGATACCAGGAAGGGCCTGAGCCTGACCCCGGAGCAGAAGGCCGATTTGGTGGAGTATCTGAAGTCGCTCTGACTTCGGCCGCTCAGCGCAAAGCCGGTGAGACTGCACCGTCACGCCGCGCGTGCCTGGCGTACACCGAGTCAGGATGACCCTGGCGCGCCTCCTGAATTACACCGCTGTAGGCATGGAACCCTGGCTTCAGCGCTCTCGGCCCGCTGCAGCCAGGGTCCGAGCATCTCACAATCCCGTAGTAGGCCTCGTCCCTGAGCCCGAAGGCCAACTGGTCGTAGAGCTCATAGATAAAGAGCGCCTTAACGCGAGTGAAGGCCAGGAGCTCACGGGCGAAACCGGCGATCCAGTCGGCCTGCGCGGCCGGATCATCCAACGAATCCTCGGTGTTCCGCCGGTTGGCCTCCGTAATCCAAATCTCCTTGTCCGAGTCGGGGAGGTGCCCCAGCACTTCAACGGCAAAGCTCCCCATCTCCGAGTACCAGTGGTACCCGTACACCTCGAAAGGGACGCTATCGCGGTGAAGTGCCTCGAAGAAAGCGTAGTGCCTCCACCCCGCGTTGATGATGACCTTGGTCCCGGGGGCGGCGTGATGGATACCTTCCGCCATACCTCGGAGAAATCCGGTGGTCTTTGTCAGCAGGGTGTCGACGTACTGGTCGACTGAGGAGCCCTCGTAGTAGTTCCGTCCGGCCGGGGTGACGGTTGAGTCTATGGTGAACTTGAGCACCTGGCCGTCGAGCTCGTTCCCCGCCTCGACATGAGTGAAGCGTCCACGGTAGCGCGAGGCGAAGCCATATCCGATGGTATAGCCACGACGGTAGTTGGACGACTCGGGCGCGGCCCAGTCGGGGTAAGCCACGAGGACAGGAAGGATCTCGATGCCGCGAGTGGCAGACGCGTCGAGGATTCCTTCGAACGTCGGATCCACTGTGCCGGCCGAATCAGGGTAGACATCGACCCGGTAGTGGCTGGCGCCGAGGCGGTTGAGGTCATCGAGCTGGTGGGCGAGCCCCGCCCCCGATGCTGCGTAGGCGGCCTGCTTGCCGGGGTGACCTTGGATCCCCCAGATGAACCCTCTGGTGTCGAGCGCTGCTCCGTGGACTTTTGGTGAGGGGGAACGCGTATCCCGGTAACCGGGGCCGCAGCCGGCAACGGTGCCCAGTGCCATCGCGATCAAGGGGAGTGCAAGCCAGGTGGCACACATGGGGCGTCGATCTGCCATTGAGATGCCTTTCTGAACGATGTACTCTCCGCTTATGCAAATCCTCATCACCGGCACCGGAGCCGGCGTCGGGAAGACCTGGGTCGGGCAGGCGCTGGCACTCGCGCTCCGGAGCGCCGGGAAGGAAGTGATCGCCGTCAAGCCGGTGGAGACCGGCTGCTACGGCCCACCGGGCGAGCGCGAGGACGGGGTGCTTCTGGCACAGGCCACCGGACAGAGCCAGCCCACCCATGCGATCTTCCGTTTGCCTGACAACGTGCCACCCACCCTGTCGAGCGATCGCTCGGGCATCACTATTGACTTCGACGCCCTGGTACTCAAAATCGAGCGCTGCGGCGAGACCGCGGAATTCCTCCTGATCGAGGGCGCAGGCGGCCTGCTCGAGCCCGTGACCTGGGAGTGGAACATGGTGGACGTGGCTCGGGCCATAGGCGCCTGTGCACTGGTGGTGGCAGTAGACAGGCTGGGAACCATCAACCAGACTCTGCTGACTCTCAGCGCGCTGGAGCTCGCCGGAGTTCCCTGCGCCGGCGTCGTGCTGACGACGCCGGAGGCGCCCGACCAGTCCACTGGAACCAACGCCGCCGCGATTGCCCGCCTATCCGGCCTGGACCGAGTGGTTGCTGCACCCCGGGCGGCCTACCCGGACCGGAGCGAGGGAATGGGAACTGTAGTAGCGTGGCTGGGCCGGGTGGGGGCTCCAGCCTAGGGATCCCGTTTCGTGGGTATCCCGTCAACGAGGGATTAAGGTGTCTTCTCCAGCTGCCGCTCGATGGCATCCAACACCCACCGGCGCACCCACGGCCGGGGATCGTCGCGGTGGCGCACCAGCGCGGTGAGCGCTCGGGTGTCACCTTCAGAGGCGAGTGTCGCCAGCGCGGTGGCGGGCCGCTCCTGGTCACCCAGGATCTTCTCCAGCCCATCAATGAGAGTGGAGTCGGGAGCTCGGGCGGCGGCAACGATCGCGGCGCTCTGGATGACGTCGCGGTAGGAAGGCGTGCTGAGCCCCGCGAGCACTTGAGGACGAGAGGCCACCGAATCGATGCGCGAGAGCGCAATGAGCGCGTTGGCCCGGACCGCGTAGCTGGAATCCCGCTTCCAAGCCGTCAATGCGGCCGCCCGTGAGCCGGGCCCGCCAACGGCACCAAGTGCCGACACAGCTGCCACCCTGACCACGGCCGAGGTGTCGCGCATGGCGGCTGTGAACACGGGCATGGCGACGGGTGCGGGAAACCGGGCGAGTGCTCCCACCGCCTGCGCCCGGGTGAGGTAATAGTCGGCGCTTCTAGCGGCCCGGGCGAGCGCCGCGCCTGCCAGCGAGTCGCCGGTGCGAGTCGCAAGCTGGCTGATGGCCCAGTTCCGGTTCCAGAGATCAGGGTCTCTGGCAAGCTGGTTCGCCAGCCAGGGCGTCGGCTGCTCAAAGGTCAGTGACTTGAGCATGGCGTTGTTTTCGTCGAACACCACCATGTTCGGCCGTGACTTGAGTCCCTCGATCGTGAGCACCTGCTCCCGCCGCTCCAACCGCATCCGCTTCCGCACGTCACCCGCCGCGGTGCCGACCCGCACGGTGACCGGTCCCTGAAAGACGAGCGGGGTGCTGAAGCGGACGCTTCCGCTGTCGGCTCGGCTCGAGTCGACCTGGGTCTGGCGAACCGTGAGGGTCAGCGACCCCGCGGCGGAATCGTAGGCGGGAACGACGGTGAACTGAGGATAGCCCGCCTGATAGATCCACTGATCCCAGAACCAATGGAGATTCTGGCCGGTGGCGTGCAGGACGGCGCGGCGGAGATCATCACTGGTGGCGTTCCCGCGGGCATGCCGGGTCAGATACCGGTTGATCGACGCCCAGAACCGCTCCGGCCCCAGATGCTTCTTCAGCATCTGCATCACCAGGGCACCTTTGGTGTAGACATTGTTCGAGTTGAACGACGCCAGCGGCACGCTTCGTCTGGCTTCGGCGGCCAGGAAGCTATCGTACTCGTCGAGATAGAAGTCGTCCTCGGCGTGGCGGCCCTGCTTGGCCCCCCAGTACTGACCCGCCATGAACTCGGCCAGTCCCTCGTTGAGCCAGTAGTTGGACCAGTTTTCCGTGGTAACCAGGTTGCCGAACCATTGGTGGGCCAGCTCGTGGGGAATCAACGACTGACGGTACCAGGGGCGGTCGCGATAGGCCCGCTCGTCGGGCAACCAATCCACCAGGGTGGTTGCACCGACGTTTTCCATGCCCCCGATGAAGTCGGTGACCGTGGCCTGAGAGTACTTGACCCAGGGGTATTTAACCCCAGTGAGCCTGGTGAACGTCTCCATCATATCCGCGGTGACGTCGAAGAGACGGCGCGCCTGGGCCACATCCTCCGGGTAGACGTAGTAATCCAGGGGGACGTCGCGCCACCGGTCGCTCACCTTCCTGAACGGCGCCGCAGCCAGGGAGATCAGATAAGTGGAAGCGGGCTGATCCTGACGCCAATGCACGGTATGGGTACGGACTGACGCCTTCCCACCGGGGCGAGCGGGAGGATCGGGCCGATCGCTCACCAGCCTCCCGTTCGACACCACCGTGAGGGTGGCGGGCACCCGGGCGACCAGCTCCCAGGTAGCTTTGTCGTTGGGGGCAGCATAGGTCGGAATCCAGTTGGGATTCCCGTCGGTCCCTCCTCCGCTGTACACCTGCTGCGGGTGGCGCGGCCTCCCCGGCTCGGCCTTGAAGAAGTAGAGCCCGCGGCCCTGTGTAATCCTGCCCCGGTAGTCGACAGTGAAGCGCACCGTGTCCCGGAATCCAGCGGGACGTGGCAAGCGCACGACGATGCTGTCCCCCGGCCGACCAAACTGGAGGGGCGCATTGCGGGCACCCTTTACCGAACGGACCTCGAGGCGCCGCCCCATGGCGAGGACTATCGAGTCCAGCCCCGATCGCAGAGACACGACGGTGGTGGTCACGTTGCCGTCGAATGCGATGGCATTCCAATCGAAGTTGGCGACTTCGATCCGCT
>DATBSM010000060.1:0-2373 GCA_036559785.1 Gemmatimonadales bacterium | reverse complement strand
TCCGGCTCGCGCTCAAGCTGATGAATGCGCGCTTCGACGATGCCTTTCAGCTGGAGATGCTGAAGGCCGCCGGCTCGGCCGACGCGCTGGTGGTGTTCAACCGGTTGTGGGATCCGGAGCCGGCCGTCGCCTATGGCGGATACGATCTGAGCGACCGCAATCTCCGGGTGCTCGAGGCGGCGCGACGCATTGAGCACCGTGTGCCGCCGCTGACCGGCACCGGCAATGTCTCCAGCGGACGTCTCATCGTCGAGTATGCCCGCCTCGGCTGCGAGAGCGTCCAGCTGCATACCTTCTTCCAGCTGCCACTATCGGAGTACCCTGCCACCGACGGCTCCCGTTCGCAGCGGGCGCTCCACGCCCTCCTCTTCGAGCCGGCCGACGGTCTCATTGCGACTATGCTCGACCTGGAGGCTGAGGGATGCCTGGAGCGGAGGGGAGGGGAATTGAAGTTCCTGGATCTAGGCGAAAGCACGAAGGAAAAGCAGAAACACAATTAATTGGTGAGTGGCATTACGGCGGCCCCTCGTCTATTTCCCTTTGTTGTCCACGTATCGACATGACCACGTTGTGCGGTTTCGCGCTTTCGTGGTTGCCTTTTGGTTCGCCTAAAACTCAGCTACCTAATGCCGATCGAGCGCATTGAGCTCTACGAGCTGACCCTTCCCCTGCTCGAGCCGTTCATCATATCCGGTGGCACCATGACGGAGCGACGCTCCCTGGTCGTGGTGCTGCATGACGACAAGGGGAACCGCGGCTACGGCGAGTCGCCACCATTCGAGTTGCCGTTCTACTCCGAGGAGACCCTCGTCAGCGCGCGGGACATCCTGGAGCGCGTCCTGATCCCCCGCCTGATGAAGGCAGGAGTGGAAGCACCGGAAGACGTGGACAGCGTCCTTCGGGTTGGGGTGAGGGGTAACCCGTTTGCCCGGTCGGCACTGGAGACGGCGGCGTGGGATCTCGAAGCCGCCCGCCGGAGCAAGAGCCTGGCGGCCCTGCTGGGTGAAAGGGTCAAGGCCAAACCTGCGGCAAGCATCTCCTGCGGTGTAGCCCTGGGCATCCCGCAGGATCGCTCGACCGAGACGCTGCGCCGCTGGATCGACGAGGCGCTCGCCCGGGGCTATCGGCGGGTCAAGATCAAGGTGGCACCGGGATGGGACACCGATCCGGTGGGCGCCGCACGGCAGGCGATGGCGGGCGCGGACATTCCCCTGACCGTGGATGCGAACGGCGGCTACGAGTGGCCCGAGCACGAATCCAATCTGCGGGCGCTCGATAAGGCCGGGTTGCTCTACATCGAGCAGCCGCTGGCCCCGGACGACCTCGTTGGCCACGCGACGCTCGCGCAGGACCTGCACACTCCGATCTGCCTGGATGAGACATTGAAAGACGCCACTGCCGCGCGCCAGATCATCGAGCTGGGCGGTCCCAAGGTCTGGAACATCAAGGTGCATCGGATGGGTGGGCTGACGGAGGTGAGCCGAGTGTACGCCATGGCGAAGGATTATGGAGCGGAGCTGTGGGCCGGGACCATGCCGGAATCGGGCATCGGCTCGCAGGCCCCCCTCGCCGCGGCCTCGTTGCCGGGCTTCATCTACCCCTCGGATCTCGAGCCCAGCACCCGCTGGTTTGGCCGCAGTGCAGATGTTGTCAAGCTGGCCATGAGTAACGAGGGCCGCATGGAGGTCTCCACCACGAGTATTGCCGGCCTGCTGGACCAGGAGCGCTTCGAGGCTTCAGCCCGTTTGCTTGGGGTCACTCCTCCTCCGTGATCTGACATACAGCACAACCGATCTCCCGAGGCAATGTTGAAACACCATCCGCACACACCTTCTCGGGAGACGAGCCATGGAGTTGAGCGACAGGATCCGTCGTTGGACCGGTTGGTTGTGTCTGGGCCTGGTGGCGACCATGGCCTTCATGGGGTATCTCTTCGGGAACATCCGCTTCGCGCCACTTGCGGCGGGCTTCGCCATCCTGGCGGCCGTCTGCCTGGTCGAACGCGGCGAGGAACCGATGAGGACCAATGGCATTCACCCGAGAAGGGATTCGGGAGTCAGTCGAGCGAGCGGGTGACGCGCACTGGCAAGCCCTGATCCGCCACCACGAGGATGCTTACCCTGCGAGCCGTCCCACTCCCGGGGACGTGGCAAAGGGTGAGGCGGAGCGGCTGAACGCCCTGGGCCTCGGCGACGCTCCCGATCTCAAGCTGGTCGAATCCAGGGTCGAACGGCTTCCCTCCAGTCTCCGCATCACCCACGTTTTCGACTACACCCCGCTTGGCATCCGGCTCCTCACCGAGCCGTACACCGGCTACGACTGACCCTGTCTCGCTCGCCAGCGCTCCCCGGCCGTAGCTAAGTTCCCCGCGAT
>DATBSM010000059.1:0-1527 GCA_036559785.1 Gemmatimonadales bacterium | reverse complement strand
CCGGTGGTGGTGTCACTCGAGGCTCTCGATGAGGACGCCCTGGTCCGCATTCTGGTCGAGCCCAAGAACGCGCTCACCAAGCAGTACAAGAAGCTGTTCGAGCTGGAGGACGTGGGGCTGACCTTCGATCCCGAGTCGCTCCGGGCGGTGGCCCAGCGCGCGCTCAAACGGGGCACCGGCGCCCGGGGACTCCGGGCCATCCTCGAGACCATGATGACCGACATCATGTTCGACCTGCCGAACCGCGAGGACGTGCGCGAGATCGTGATCACCAAAGAGGCCATCAACGAAGGGACTTCACCCCTCATCGTAACCGAACGGGCACGGACCAAGCGGGAGGCGTGACGGCCGCGGGTAAGCGGGGCAGCGGGGCAGCGAGGCCGGGCCGGAAGGTTGGCGGGGTAGACCGTGGGGGCGCACTGCGTGCGCCCTTCGTGCATCCAGGACCCGACCCCTCCAATCCTCTGCATACCCGGCCTATCGAGTTCGTGGGCTCCTTCCCCGATGCAGGGGTGAGGGTAGAACCCACCCTTCCCGAAATCGCCTTCATCGGCCGGTCCAACGTAGGCAAGTCGAGCCTGTTGAATGCCCTGGTAGGCCGGCCGGCGCTGGCACGGACCAGTGGCACGCCAGGGAAGACGACCCTGCTCAACTTCTATCGGCTGCCAGAGTTCTATCTGGTGGATCTGCCGGGCTACGGCTTTGCCCGGGCCGGCAAAGGCGCGCGAGCCGGCTACCGGAAGCTGGTGACGAGCTACCTGCGCACCCGTTCGAACCTTGCGGGAATCGTCTGGCTGCTCGACATTCGCCATCAACCCTCGGCCGACGATCTCGAGATGCAGGAGCTGCTGGCCGAGAGCGGTCGTCCGGTGCTCGCCGTCTTTACCAAGGCCGACAAGCTGACCCGTTCCGGGCTGTCCGCGCGGGCCCACGACCTGGGCGATGCGCTCGGCCTGCGGCAGGATCAGGTTCAGCTCACCAGCAGCCAATCCAAGCTGGGGATCCCGGAGCTTGCCGCCACTATCGTCGCCGCCGCGGGCGGGGAGGATTCATAGCATGCGCACGCTGGCAGGGTTGCTCCTCCTCCTCACCTCGGCGATGCCGGTCGGGGCGCAGGCTGCAGCACAGGCGCAGGCCGTCCCGGTGAGCTACGGAACGCTCAGTCAGAACGACCTGGCGCTCCGGGTCCGTAACGAGAATCTCGAGATCCGCTTCATTCCGCTCGACCCGCTGGTTATGCACCTGCTGGCCAACGATGCGTTCCAATCGCTGCGATCGCTGGTGGAGACCAGGCGCAGATCCATCGATTCGGTGGCCTCGCGCGCCGGCGTCACCAAGCCTGGGCTGGCACTGGTGAGCTTCTTGGGCAATCGGCCGGACACGCGATTCGATCCGCAGACCCTGACGCTGCTCATCCGGAACCGGGACTTCCGCCCGCTCGGCGTGATCCCCCTCGACTCGAAGTTCGCGTCCCAGCAGTTGAATGCGCGGGAACAGGCCAGCGCGATCTACCTGTTCGAGGAAGAC
>DATBSM010000058.1:0-4019 GCA_036559785.1 Gemmatimonadales bacterium | reverse complement strand
TCCGGGTCATCCACCCTGGGGCCCACGGTTACCGATAGGGCCGGATCGCGGTAGCTGGCGACAGAACGGAGCGCATTGATCCGTACTCCTGGATCCTCGTCGTCGACCGCTCTGACGAGGAGACCGGCCACGGTGGCGGGCGCCAGCTTAGCCGCCACGGTATACTCGCGAACCAGCGCCCGCGCTGCCGCCGAACGAGTGGCCGCATCCGGCGCACGAAGGGCAGCAATCAGCTGCTTGGCGGCGAGCGGCGAGCGAAGCCGGCCGAGCGAGAAGATGGTGCGCCAACGAATACTCTGCAGTGTATCGTCGGCAAACGGCACCAGGGCGTCGACCCGCGCCTCACGACCGAGCCGCCAGCTCTCCAGCAGCATCTGGCTCGTGGCAGTCGAGGGGTCAGCCTGAGACAGGGCAATGGTTCCTTGCAGGACGCCGGCGAAGAACTCCGCGCTCTGGCGCCCACCAATCTTGGCCAGCGCCGTCACCGCTTCGTCGGCGGTCGCGGTGTCCAGCGGCGGCAACCCGGTCAGCCGCTGGATCAGTGGCTGGACCGCGGCGGAATCGCGGAGCAGGCCGAGGGCAAATGCCGCGGCAACACTGACGGTGGTGTCGGATTGCTCCAGGAGTCGAAGCAACAATGGCGTGGCCCGCAGGTCTCCGATCCGGCCTGCTGCCAAGGCGGCAACTCTCCGGACAACGGAATCGGGCGCCACGAGCGCTCGCTGAAACAGGTCGGCCTGCCAGTGGCGCGCGTCTTCCGCGGCCAACACCGGGGCAAGCTGCTCCACGATAGCTTCCTCCTGGCCCCACGCCATCGAGGGCTCGAGCGTCAGGCAGCCGAGGGAGAGCAGGAACAGGAAGAGTCGGGTGCTCACAGTTTGACCGGGTCTGGTATAGGGTGCAGGGCCACCCGAACACGCTCGGGGAGCCGGGTGAGTGTCATCCTGGTATCGAGTGCAATCAGGCTGGTGGACGCCGTGGCCAGGAGGCGGCCGTCCTCAGCGTGCTCGATGGCATAGCCGAAGTCGACCCGGCGAGATGCCGCCTCTCGGATCCAGCAGCGGATCCGGATCGGATCATCGTAGCGAGCCGGCTGGCGGTACCGCACTGAGACTTCACTCACGGCCAGCCTGAGACCGGTCGCCTCCAGCTCACGGTACGTCATGCCGCTCTGGCGCAGATGCTCGGTGCGGGCAATGTCGAGCCAGACCAGATACCGGGCGTGGTACACCACCCCCATCTGATCGGTCTCTGAGTAGTTGACCCGAACCAGAGTCTCCGAGATCGGCGGGGGCTCGGTGGCCATGCGTTCCTCATGGGGTTGTAGACGCCTGGGACCATAGGATATGACTCGGCGATACCATCGCCCTCCGGGAAACCTATGCGGTTGCCATCACGTCAAGGGCGGCCCATCTTTGGCGCCGTGCTGGGCCACACCCTCGTCGTCGTTTCCGATGCCCACCTTGGAGTGGCGCCGCCCGCGGTCGAAGCGGCACTACTCGAGTTTCTCGATTCGGTGCCGCAGTTGGGAGATTGCCTGCTCGTCAATGGCGACCTCTTCGATTTCTGGTTCTCCTACTCCCGGGTCATCCCGCGCCGTGGATTCCATGTGGCCGCGGCCCTGGCCCGCCTGCGCCGGCAAATGCCAATCGTAATGGTGGGGGGAAACCATGACCGGTGGGATAGCCACTTCTGGGAGCAGGACATTGGACTGCGCTTCGAGCCGCTCCGGGCCACCTTCCAAATCGGCCAGCGTACGGTGGCGGCCATTCACGGGGACGCCGTGGCCGATCCGAGGTGGCAGGCAAGGCTGATCCATGGTCTGATTCAGCATCCGGCGACGGCTGCGATCTACCGCGTGCTGCACCCGGACCTGGGGCTCCGGCTGGTCGACTCGCTCAGTCCCCTGCTGGGCGACCATACCATCGACGAACGCAAGCTGGCGCAGGCCGCCGCGCGGCAGACCGATTGGGCCTCGCAACTGCTGGCCAGCGAGGGTTCGCTGGGGCTCGTCATCATGGGCCATACCCATCGCCCCGTGCTGAGCGAGCCCACGAAGGGCCGACAATACCTGAATCCGGGTGCGTGGTTCGACGGCTTTCGCTACGCGATTGCCACAGAGTCGGGTGCGGAGCTTAGAACATTCACGCGTGAACAGTGAACACACTGTTTACCGTCACGTTGTTTATCCCAGGGGAAGCACTTCCGCCTTCCCCAGCCGCTCGCCGATAAATCGCGATCCCACCTGGCGGAATCTGGCTTCATCGTCACTCACCACGAAGCGGTGCTGCGCTTTTGCCTCACCAGGAGCCTGGAGAGCCTTATTCACAAGGATGGTCTCGAGCGCCTCGGCCGTTGCCTGTCCGCTGTCGATCAACGTGACTTCCGGCCCCATCACTCGCTGCAGCAGTGGCTTCAGCAAGGGGTAATGGGTACAGCCCAGCACCAGAGAACGGACGCAGGCCTCGCGCATCTCCCGGAGATAATCCGCTGCCACCAGCTCGATGGCGGGGTGATCAAACCAGCCTTCCTCAACGAAGGGAACAAAGAGCGGACAGGCACGCTGGATCACGGGCAACCCGGGCGCCAGTGCCTGGATGGCCCGGTTGTACGCCTCGCTGGCGATCGTGCCCGCGGTGCCGATCACCCCGATTGGCCCCTCGCCCCCAGAAGCGATAGCCGCGCGGGCTCCTGGTTTGATCACGCCGAGAACCGGGACCGGCGAGGCCTCCTGGAGGGCGCGAAGGGCGTGGGCCGTGCTGGTGTTGCAGGCCACCACCACCGCCTTGACCTCCTGGGCCAGAAGCCAGTGAAGAATCTCGAGGCTGTATCGCTTGACCGTCTCGGGCGACTTGGGCCCGTACGGCACCCGAGCGGTGTCACCGAAGTAGATGGTAGACTCGTGTGGCAGTCGCTCATAGATCGCCCGAGCCACGGTGAGGCCGCCGATGCCCGAGTCGAAGATCCCGACCGGTGCGCGGTTCATCGCAATCGAACGGGCAGCGAAACCGAGGCGCCGACCCCGCCGGGAACGGCCTCAAACCGAAGATCGCCCGGAAAGTCCGCCAGGTGAGCCGAGACGTATGCCTCGAGACCGGAGAGCAGGTGGTTGAATGCGAGCAGGACGAGCCAGTCCTCGTGCTCCTGACGCTTTGCGTCGCCCCGGCCGGATCCGTTTCGGCGGAGGTAATCCAATTCGCTCCGGGTCTTCAGGGTCATCCCCAGTGTCACCGCTTCCCACCCGATGAAGATCCCGCCGGTCAGCTTTCGGTTGAGCCGGGCCTGGCCCCACCCCGGGAGAAGCATCGAGCGCCACAGGGCATTGAGCGGGCTGATGGAGCGGCGTGACAGGGTATCGGCTTTCACCGGCGGTGGCGGGCGTCGAGCTGCGGCCGAGTCCTGCGCCGCCAGGGTGGCGACCGGTGGACCCAGGACGAGGATCGACGTGAAGAGGACCAGGATCAGGCTGCGGCCGGGGTGGCGGGAGCGTGTGGGAATCGAACCCACCGGAGCCGCCGAGGGCGCCTCCATCGCGGTTTTGAAGACCGGCCAGACCACCAGGCCCGATCCGCTCCCAATTGGAAGGTAAGCGGTAAGCGGTGAGCGGTGAGCGGGTCGCTTCACCGCCGAACCAGGTCCCGCTGACCGCTTACCGCTCACCGCTCACCGTGGCAATCACTTCGATCTCTACTCTGGCTCCCCGCGGCAGGGCCGCGACCGCCACGGTGGAGCGCGCCGGCCGGTGGGAGCCGAATACCCGGCCGTAGACCTCGTTCATTGCGGTGAAATCGCCCATGTCGATCAGAAAGACGGTGGTCTTGACCACCTGGGAAAAATCAGCGCCGGCCTCCCGGAGAATGGCCCGCAGGTTCTCCAATGCCCGGGTGGTCTGTTCCGTTATTCCTCCGCTGACCAACTCTCCCTTGGCGGGATCGAGCGCCACCTGACCGGCGGAGAAGAGGAAGCCATGGGCGATCACCGCCTGGCTGTAGGGTCCGATGGCCTTGGGGGCGCCCGTT
>DATBSM010000057.1:0-4964 GCA_036559785.1 Gemmatimonadales bacterium | reverse complement strand
CTGACCGTCAGCCCTTCAGCGGCGGCTGCCTTCTTGAACACCTGCCCAAGCGACGACTGGTCGAGGCCTAGAGCCGAGACATCGCGGGTTCGGCCGTAGAGATTCATCACGTCCAGATTGAGAATGGCGGCAACCTGACTGAGCGGGATCGTCGGTTTCACCACGAACGCCTGAGACCCAAGCAAGCCGGACTCCTCGGCGGTGAATCCGGCAAAGACGATGGAGCGGCCGGTGCGCACTCCCGATCGGGTGAAGGCCTCCGCAGCGGCCAGCACGGCGGCAGTCCCGGAGGCGTTGTCCTCAGCCCCGTTGTAGATCGAGTCGCCATCCACCGGGGTGGCGATCCCGAAATGGTCGTAGTGTCCGCCGATCATGACCACCTCGCTGGACCGGGCTCCCTGTCCGGGGTACCGGGCCAGCACATTGCTGGTGGCGGATCGCGCGATATCGCTCCGCACGGTGGCGTCGAGACGCATGCCGACCGGGACCGCACGGAAGCCTCGACGTGCGGCCTGGTCCATCAAACCCGTAAGGTCCTGCCCCCCTGCCTTGAACAGTCGGCCAGCCGCATCCTGGGTCAGCCAGCCTGCCACCAGCAGCGAGCTGGACGGCTCCTCGATTCGGACCTGCGGTCCGGTCCAGCTGGACTGAACCGTGGTCCACGGGTAGGTGGCGCTTTCGGTTGTGTGCACCATCAGGATGCCGGCGGCGCCCTGGCGGCGTGCTTCTTCGATCTTATAGGTCCAACGGCCGTAGTACGTCAGAATCGGGCCTCGAAAGATGGTGGAATCCCTGAGGCCGGGATCGTTCACCAGCGCGACGACGATCTTGTTCTTTACGTCGGTCCCCTCGTAATCGTTCCAGTTGTTCTCCGGTGCAACGATCCCGTACCCCACGAACACCAGGTCCCCTGTGGCATGGACGGACGAGTCGTTGCGCATCGACCAGAGCACGTAATCGTCGCGGAAGGCCAGTGGCACGGGGGCCGGGCCGGCCACCTTCACCGCCGGGTGTGGTGTCAGCGTGATGATCGGCACCCGGTGATAGTAGGTGCCGCTGTCACCGGCAGGCTTTAAGCCCATGCGCTGGAATTGGGCGGCGATATACCGCGCGGCGAGCTCGCCTCCTCTCGTCCCGGGTCTCCGGCCCTCCAGCGCATCATCTGCGAGAAATTCGAGATGGGCACGAATGCTGTTCGAATCCACGGCACCTGCCACCCGAGTGGATGGACTGGTGGTTGCGGTTGTGGCGGTGGCTTGGGCCTGGACTCTTGCCGTGGTACCCCAGGCAACACATGACAGGAGAAGAAACCGGATGCGC
This sequence comes from Gemmatimonadales bacterium, assembly GCA_036559785.1. Taxonomy (GTDB): domain Bacteria; phylum Gemmatimonadota; class Gemmatimonadetes; order Gemmatimonadales; family GWC2-71-9; genus CAVVWJ01. The sequence continues at coordinate 3,644 of DATBSM010000057.1, read as the reverse complement.
ATCAATGAATCCTGGATGAGGTCAAACCAGAGACGAAGGACAGAGTCGGGCCAACACGCACTCGCCGCACCTGGGCCGGCGGGCGATGCAGACTTGCCGGCCGTGGAAGATGAGGAGATGAGACAGTATTCCCCAGTCTTCCCTGGGATACAGGCGCATCAGGTCCTCCTCGATCCTGACCGGATCGGTGTCACGGGTCAGGCCCAGCAGGCCGCTCAGGCGGGTGACGTGGGTGTCGACAGTCACCCCCTCGTTCGTTCCATACGCGTTACTGAGCACGACGTTGGCGGTCTTGCGCCCCACGCCAGGCAGCTGGCGGAGCTCTTCCATGGTGCGTGGCACCTCACCGCCGTGGTCGGCCACCACGGCCTGGGCCATGCCAATGAGACTCTTGGTCTTGTTTCGGAAGAAGCCGGTAGACTTGATGATCTCTTCGACATCAGCGGGCTCAGCCCGGGCCAGCTCGAAGGGAGTTGGATAACGGGTAAAGAGCGCCGGCGTGACCAGGTTGACCCTCGCGTCAGTGCATTGGGCCGAGAGTATCGTGGCGCAGAGGAGTTCGTAGGCGTTCCTGTGCTCGAGTGCGCAACGGGCGTCGGGATAGGTCTCCTTGAGGATGGAGATGATTTCGGCGGCGGGCGGGCGGACAGGCGGACGGGCGGACTTCCTGGACTGCCCGCGGGCAGTCTTGCCGAGGACCTTTTTAACCACCTGCTTGACGAGAGACTCCTTCGGCCTCTTCCCGCGTGCCTGCCCGCCCGCCTTCACCTTCTCCTCCGCGCAAAGCCGACGAATTCCTCTACCGGCCGGGAATTCAAGACGTGTTCCTTGCCGAGCCACGCCTTCCGGGCCATACCCACGCCGTAATCCACGTATCCGAGCCCCGCCACGCTGTGTGCGTCCGCGCCGATTGAGATTGTAACGCCGGCGTCACGCGCCCGCCGCGCCACCCGCCAATCCAGGTCGAGCCGGTGCGGGTCGGCGTTGATCTCCAGGGCCACGCCGGTTGCCGCGGCCTTCGCGATCACTGCGTCGAGATCGATCGGGTAGGGGTCGCGGGAAAGGAGAAGCCGGCCTGTCGGATGACCGATGATGGTGAGGTACGGGTTATCCATCGCCGCGAGCATCCTGGCGGTCATCTCCTGGGCACCCATGTTGAACCGGCTGTGGATGGAGGCGATGACGAAGTCGAGCCGTTCCAGTACCCGCTCCTCGTAATCGACGCGTCCATCCTGCAGGATGTCGGCTTCGATTCCCTTCAAGACCCGGAACCCGCTGAGCCGGCTGTTGACCTCATCGATCTCATCGGCTTGACGGGCCAGATCGTCCGCGCTGAGTCCGCCGGCATACGCGGCGGCCTGGCTATGGTCGGTTACGCCAAGATATTCGTAGCCGGCTGCCTGACAGGCGAGCGCCAGCTGCTCCACGGTGTTCGAGCCATCGGAATAGCTGGTGTGGCAGTGAAGAAATCCCTTGAGCTCTGCCCGTTCGAGAAGCTGCGGCAGCTCCTGCTTCCGGGCGGCGGCCACCTCACCCGTTCCTTCCCGCAACTCGGGCGGAATGAAGCTCAATCCCAGCGCAGCGTAGAAGGCCGTTTCGTCGGGGGTGGCAACGAACTCACTGCCCCGCCAGAGCGCCGCGCCATTTAAGCCAAACCCCTTCGACCGGGCGTGCTCGGCAAGCTCCCTGAGATGGCCCTCGCTGCCAGTGGCCTGGACCAGTACCGTTCCCGCGTTGACCGGAGTGGTCGCCACAATCTGGGCGCTGGACCCGCCGGCAAAACGAAGTGTGAGGCGACGCTCGTCCTGGCCGGCGTATTCCTGCACACCGGGGAGGTGGCTCAACCGTTTGAACAGATCCGCCGGGGAAGTCTCGGCCACCAGCACGAGGATAAGGTCTTTGACCACCTCGGCACGCCGGCGCACATCCCCCGCGATTATCGCGCTCTTAACCCCAGGGAGGCGCTCCAGCGCCGCTCGAAGTCCCTCGGCCTCATCGGCGGCATGGTGCAAGAGTCTGAAGGAGCTGGCCTGGCGAAGGAACGCGATCGACTTGAGGATGTTCTCCGAGGTGCGCGGCCCGAACCGCGGCAGCTTGGCCAGGCGACCGTCGTGCGCGGCTGCCTCCAGCTCGGGCAAGGAGTCGATGCCGAGCACCTCGTGGATCTGCCGGATCTTGGCCACTCCGAGGCCCGAAATCTCCAGCATCTCGACCAGCCCGGGAGGGATCTGCTGCCGCAGCTCTTCCAGCATGCTCGCGCGGCCGGTTCCGACCAGTTCGTTCACAATCTGGAGGGTGGCTGGGCCTACGCCCTTGGCTGCCGCCAGGGTGCCGTCTTCCAGCGACTGTCGAAGGTCGCCCGGGAAGCCCACCAGCGCGCGTGCCGCGGTTCGAAAGGCCCTGATCCGGAATGGGTTCTCGCTTTTCAGCTCGAGGAAGGCAGCGATCTGCTCCAACACCTGCGCCACTGCCTTCTTGTCCATGTAGTCCTTGACGCTTTCCATAGGAGCTAGGAGCTGGGAGCTGGGTGCTGGGAGCCTGCCACCCCGAGGTCCGAGCCTCTGGTTCCTACCTCCCAGCTCCCAGCTCCCAGCACTCGTATCCGCCAGCCGAGATCGAGCAGCTCCTCCTCTCCCGCAATCGAATAGAGACCTGCCGCCTTACCACCGGTGAGCGTTGGAGAGAAGAGCTCTGTGCCGTCCGCGCGCATCAGCGCCACAGGCCTCGAACCCGTCGCTTCCACCACGCTGAACCCCTCGCGCTCGGGATGCATGCCGAAGACGCCAAGAACGCTGAGCCCCGAACCGTCCGAAGTGGGATGAACAAAGCAGCCATCGAGGGGCTCCGGGGGATGCCCGGGAATGACTTCGGCCCAGATCCGGTGCTGCGGCATCTGGACGTAGTGAGCGGCTACGGTTTCTCGCTGGTCATCGGCCGTGGCGCGGAGCAAGAATGGCAGCTGCTCCGCGGTTACCTCGGTTACCGGCTCCTGGGCTTCCCAGTGGAGGTACGCGTGGTGAACGAGGGCCGCGAGCTGGTCTATCCCCTCGCCCAAACCTTCATCGGGACGCAGCTCCCGCACCAGCGTCACCACGTCCCTGAGCATCAAGAAGTGGTCGCGGTCGCGTGGGTCGTGCCCGGCCTCCTCCAGCGCCCGCCTGATTTTCGGGAAGACCTCCTGCGCTGACGGGCCGAAGACAAGATCGAAAGGGGTGGGGCGGAGCATGCTGAAATGTAGCTGGGAGTGCCAAGCTCCTAGCTCCCAGCTCCCAGCTGTCGGGGCAGAAAACCATCCATCAGCCGTACAAACTCGTCGTGTGCCTCGACATACGGAACGTGCCCGCAGTGCGGCAGCTGATGAAATTTCGCGCCGAGCAGGCTGGCGACCGACCTGGCTGTGGCGAGCGGGATGGGATCGTCCTCGCCGTGGATAACCAGGGCTGGAATAGACAAGCTGGCGAGCGCCGGGCGGAGGTCGAAGTCGCCCAGACTGGACCAGACTTCCTGCTGGGTGCGGCCGGTCACTCGGAACGGCGTCAAGTCGTGAGCGCGGGTCGGGTCGGAGAAGTACGGGGCTACCGAAAGCTCGAACAGCTTCCGGGCGTACGCCTCGGGGTCACGCTCGCGCAGTCCACTCTCACGTA
>DATBSM010000056.1:0-13231 GCA_036559785.1 Gemmatimonadales bacterium | reverse complement strand
AGACCTCCGCACTGAGGTGTTCACTATGAAGCGTTTGTTGCGTGGTTCGGTCGTACTCGCGGTCGCAGTCGGGTTCCTGTCGTGCTCGGGCGATCCGACCGACAGCTTCAGGCAACCGGCTGGAATCGTGGCCACCCCGACCACCGTATTCATCAATGTCGGTGAGACCCAGCCGGTCCTCGTCTCACTCGTGGACGACCAGGGCAACCAGATCGCTGCCGACTACGAGATCACCGCCGTCGGCCCGGGTATAGCTGTGGTGCAGGACACCACCTACCTGCACACCACCGCGCCTGGGGTAAGCATCGCCAACCAGTCCCGGTTCCAGGTGACCGCCTCCGGCGTCGCCAACAGCTCATTCACGCTGAATGCCGGTGGCCTGTCGCTGGTTGTGCCGGTGCGGGTCACGCCGTCGGCGGTCGACATCGCCATCTCCAACGCGGCTCCTGTCTGGGGCGACACCATCACCCTGACCGCCCCGGCGGGCGTGCTCTTCACCGACTCGTCGGTAGTAACCTTCGCCGGTGGGCCGGCGGGCGACATCGTCAGCCTCTCCCCCGATCGCACCGTGCTGACCGTGGTACCCGGCCCGAATACAATCGGGGTGGCTACGATCACGCACACCACCGTAGACTATGATCAGAGCCTGGACTTCACCGTCAGCTCCATCGCCACGGTGACCTCTCCGCCGCTGTTGAACCTGGAAGGGGCGATACTCTCGAACCAGACCCCTGCCCTGGGTGAGGTGGTCACAATTACGCTGCCTCCTGGTATCAAGGTCCTTCCGGACAGCTTCCTGCCCGACGCCAGCATCGGTGTCTTGAGCGACAGCGGTCTGGTGCTGGAGGGGGCCATGAACCCGGCCGATATCGTGGTGGCCGCAGACAGCGGCTCCATCAGCTTCGTTCCGGCTCCAAACTCCGACTCCATCCTTACCATTCACGGTGTGGTGCCGGGCGTGCTGCCGCAGTTCCCGCAAATCCTGCAGACCACGCTCAAGATCACGACGCCGTCGATCGACAGCATTGCCGTGGTCTTCTCGAACACCACTCCAGCCGTGCTGGAGGCGATCACCGCCACTGCTCCGGCCGGCTTCTCGTTCACGCCGGAGGTTGCCTTCACGTGGGGCGGTGTCCCGGCCCTCATCAACTCCATAGCCGCGGACAGCAGCTCGGCCAACATCACGCCGATCCCAGGCTCCACCGGTAACGCGAGTGTCTCGGGTGTGATCGTGGATGCCGCCCCGCAGTTCAGTCTCACGCTGCCCGCCACGGTCGCGGTCACGGTGCCGCCGGTAACGCCGCTGGAAGGCACCGGGGACCCGGCGACTGCACCTGAGATCATTGTACCAGGCCCCGGCGGGAGCATCACGGTCAACGACGCCGGTACGTTCGACTACCCGGCACCGATCTTCGGCGGGGCATTTGGGCTCTTCCCGGCCCGCTTGTATAAGATCGTGGTCACCGGCCCGATCAATCTCACCACCACGGTGGATTGGCCGACCGATCAGGACCTCGGCATCTACTGGTTCGCCGCTGACGGCGTGGCCGAGCCGGCATTCGGCGTCGCAGCAGACAACGGTGGCGCCGGTGCAAATCCGGAGTCCTCCACCTCGTCCGTGCCAGCAGGAACTTGGCTGCTAGCGGTCGTGAACTTCAACCCGACGGCACCGCCGGTCTTCTCGCTGACACTCTCGCGTTAAGGCCGATGGGAACCGGGCGGGTTACCTAGCCCGCTACACACAAAAGGCCCCTGCCGAAGTCGGCAGGGGCTTTTTGTTGGGATGCCGTGACCCACGCTAGGGTTGGAGCGTCACACCGTCTGACCCAGGACCGTCTCTATGCCGGCACCGTCATCGTCCCGGAACTGCCGCTGGTAGAGCCGGGCGTACAGCCCCCCCAGCTCCAGCAGCTCCCCGTGGGTTCCCTCTTCCACGATCCGGCCATGGTCAATGACCACCAGCCGGTCGGCCCGACGTACCGTACTCAGCCGATGGGCGATGATCAGCGTGGTACGCCCCACCAGCAGCTTGCTCAACGCATCCTCGATCAGCCGTTCGCTCTCGGTGTCCAGGTTGCTGGTAGCCTCGTCCAGGATCAGAATGGCCGGATCCTTGAGGATGGCGCGGGCAATGGCCACCCGCTGGCGCTGGCCGCCCGAGAGCTTGATGCCTCGCTCTCCGACCAGGGTCTCGTAGCCTCTTGGCAAGCGTTCGATGAACTCATCGGCGTGGGCCGCCCGGGCGGCGGTCTCGACGTCCTCGAGCGACGCTCCCGGCCTGGCGTAGGCGATGTTCTCCCGAATCGTCCCGCTGAACAGCGCCGGGTCTTGGGGCACGATGGCCATGGCGTTCCGTAAATCAGCGAGCCGGAGCGTGCGTATATCGATGCCGTCGATAAGCACCCGGCCCCGATCGGGGTCCCAGAACCGGGGGAGCAACGAGACCAGCGTGGTCTTGCCGCCTCCCGAGGGACCCACCAGGGCGATGACCTCCCCCGGCGCGCAGACCAAATTGATACCCTCGAGGATCCAGGGCAGTGCCGGATCATCCTGGTATCGGAAAGAGACGCCTTCGAATGCGACGTTTCCCCGCGCCGGTGATGGCAGCTCGGTCGGCGATTTCGGATCCGCGATCGCCGGGTCCGTCTCCAGGATCTCGAACACCCGCTGAGCGGCGCCGACGGCCTCCTGGTAGCTACTGAAGAACGATGCCAATGCGCCGATCGCCGCGGCGATGGTGATGGTGTAAAGCAGGAACTGAACCAGCTCACCCGGCGTGAGCTTCCCCTCCAGCACCAGCAGTCCGCCCTGCCAGAGCACAATGACGATGCCCACGAAGGTCGAGAAGGTCAGCACTCCGAAGAACACGCCCCGGATATTGGCCCGCACCAGTGCCGCGCGCACACTTTCCCCGATCCGCTCACCATAGCGCTGACGCTCGGCGGGTTCCTGCACGAAACTCTGAACGGTCCGGATCTGGCTGAACGCCTCCTCCGCCACCGCGGTCGCATCTGCCACTTTGTCCTGCACCGAGGTGGTCATGCGGCGCAGCCGCCGCCCAAAGAACAGCGCTGAGCCCACCACTAACGGGACCACGCCGAGGGCGGTAAGGGTGAGCTGGGGCTGCATCAACGTGAGGAGGACTATCCCGCCCACCAGTGCCAACATCTGGCGGGAGAACTCGGCGATCTGGTGGCTCAGCACGCCCTGAAGCAGTCCGATGTCGGTCGTGAGCCGGCTGGTGAGCTCGCCGGTACGGCGCTCGGCAAAGAAGCCGGGCGACATGAGCAGCAGCCGGGTGAAGAGCTCCTGCCTGAGCCCCGCTACGACCCGCTCTCCCACCGCGCTGAGCAGGTAGGTCTGGGCGTAGTTGAGAAATGCCTGGATGGTGAACAGCAATATCAGCCCGACAGCGATTCGATCGAGGAGGGCGCGATTCTGCTGGATGAAGGCGGCATCGAGGAGGTAGCGGACCACCATGGGGAACGCGAGGCCCAGCGAGGCGCTGAGTACGAGCGTGAGGGTGGCCAGGGCGAGCATTCCGCGGTACTGGCGCACTCGGGGCCAGAGCCGGACCAGGCGGCCTGGAGGCGGCAGACGACGCCTGGGGGCACCGGCCTCGGCAGCCGACTCCGGGGGGGACTTCACGGCCGATGCCTCAGTGGCCGTGGTGACCACCAGTGGGTGTCGCCAGGTCCTGTTCCGGTTGGTCGAGGATGAGCACCGGTGCGCGAGCCGTCCGGTGGCCAAAGGGGAGCGCCCGGTCGATGCCCATGGCGACGAAGAGCAGCGCCAGATAGAGGAGGGAGTAGCGGTACATTCGCCAGGCGAGCGGGGTCGCCGATTGCTCGCGGAGCAGTCGAATGCAGTACCAGAGCAGTCGCGCGCCGAGCAGCGCTGCTGCGATCCCATAGAACGCACCCAGGGCCCCAAAGAACGTCGGCATCAGGGTCAACGGCAGTAGAATCAGGGTGTAAGCGAGCATCTCGAACTTGGTGCGTTGCTCGCCCCGAACCACCGGCATCATCGGAATTCCCGCCTTGGCGTATTCGGCGCGCTTGATCAACGCGAGCGCCCAGAAGTGCGGCGGAGTCCAATAAAAAATGATGGCGAACAGGTAGATGGCCGCGAGGTCGAGGCGACCGGTCATCGCCGCCCAGCCCACGAGTGGCGGGAAGGCGCCCGCGGCACCGCCGATCACGATGTTCTGCGGGCTCGACCGCTTGAGCCAGATAGTATAAATGAAGACATAGAACAGCAGGCCGCCCAGCGCCAGCCAGGCGCTAAGGGGATTCACCCGGTACCAGAACACCGCGAAAGCCAGCAGTCCGAGCCCGATCCCGAAGCCCAGGCCCAGCGTGGCGGAAATCCTGCCTGCGGGAATGGGACGCAACCGCGTGCGAGTCATTTTGTCGTCGATGTCCCGGTCGAACCACATGTTGATCGCGTTCGCGCCGCCTGCCATGAGATAGCCGCCCAGAATCACCCAGAGGACCAGCGACACCGATGGAAGCCCGGCCGGGGTAATGAACATCGGCGCAACAGTGGTTACCAGCAGCAGGGAGATGATCCGGGGCTTGGTAAGGGTTACAAAATCGGCCAGCAGGGACGGGGTGGGGCGAACCGATTCAGCCACCGGCTCGACCACCGGCGCCGGCGTCCGTCCCGAGTGGAAAGTCAGGATCACCAACCCGGCCCAGATCAGGGTACCCATCAGCAGATGCGCGGCCCTGAGCGCGGGGGGCAGAAGCTCCAGTACCATGGCGGCTGCGATTCCTATCTGCAGCATCGTGACGGCCACCAGGACCGCCACCGACCGCCGCACCTCCCGGCTGGCCGGATCCGACCGTCGGCTCAGGCGCACGGCAAGGCTCAGGACGGCGGCCAGAAATCCGAAGGCGAGCAGCCGATGGGCCCAGGGCAGGAAGGCCAGGTGATTGCCTGGCGGAAGCACGTGCCCGTTGCAGAGTGGAAAGCCCAGGCACAGCAGACCGGTGTGGAAGTTGGCCACCTGGGCCCCAACCAGGATAACAGCAAAGCCCAGGACGGCGGTTGCCAGCACCTGACTGTGGGCCGCATGTCGGTTCGGCCCATGTGCCGGGTCGCTGCCGATGCCCGCCGCTTCGCCTGCGGGCCCCCGCCCGGCACGGAGAGCAGTCAGCAGGACCACCCCCAGCAACACCATCGCATTAGCCAGGTGGGCGATGATCACCCAGGGAGGAAGCGCCAGCTTGACCGTCACGGCCCCCAACAGAACCTGGACCACGAGCAGACCGAGCGCGAGCGTAGCCGGGAGCCTGAGTCTTGGCTGGTGACGGTGCCGGGCCCAGGCGACGACGGTCATGGCCAGCACCAGAATGCTGACCAACGCGGCGGCCCAGCGGTGACCGATCTCGATCATGGTGGGGAGGTCGAGTGGCGGGAACCACTCTCCATCGCACAGGGGCCAGTGGTCTCCGCACCCCATGCCGGAGCCGGTGATGCGGACAACCCCGCCAAGCACGATCAGGCCAAAGGCCAGGACTGCCCCGGTCCATGCCAGACGGCGGAGCAGACGGGTGGGGTCCTGTTTCGATGGGTGCATTAGGGGCAGGCTAATGGCTATTGGCTCTTGGCTATTGGCCCAATCAAAAGCAGCGCATCAATCGGCGTGTGGCAAAATACATCCTTGACAAGCCTCTCGCTGGCGCCGTTCTTTTCCGCACCTCCACAGGGCACGCTCGGCCTGTCAGCCGTGATTGGACCATAGCCCAAAGCCCAAAGCCCAAAGCCCATAGCCCATAGCCCATAGCCAATAACATGCTCCCTCAACGCGATGCCTGGGGTGAACGGCTTCCCCGGCACCTGGGGCTCTGGAGTGCGGTGGCGGTACTCGTGGGCTCGACCATCGGGAGCGGAATCTTCCGGGTTCCCGCGAGTGTGGCGGAGCGCCTCCAGGAGCCGGGACCAGTCCTGCTCGCCTGGATCTTGGGTGGAGTGGTTGCCCTCTTTGGTGCGCTTACCATCGCCGAGCTGGCCGGCGCTCTGCCCCGGTCGGGTGGGGTCTTTGCGTATATCCTCGAAGCCTTCGGCCCATTGCCGGCCTTTCTATTCGGCTGGTCCGAGCTGGCCGTGATCCGGGCCTCCGCGCTGGGCGCCATCGCAACCATCTTCGCCGAATACCTGGGCTACTTCATCCACCTCACACCGATGCAGGTCCGCCTCGTTGCGGCTGTGGCCGTGGTGGCGGTGGGACTGCTCAACTATCTCGGGGTCAGCCGCGCGGCCGTGGTCATGAACCTCACGACCATCGCGAAGTACGGCGCCCTGGCGGCCCTGGGGCTGCTGGCCTTTGGCGCCGGCGATGGCTCTTGGGAGCACTTCACTCCAGCGTGGACTGGGGGTCTGAACCTCTCGCTGATGGGCACGGCCCTGATCGCCATCATGTGGACCTACGACGGCTGGGCCGACCTCTCGTTCATGGGCGGCGAGGTCAAGAACCCGGGCCGCACCCTGCCGATGGCGCTGATACTGGGCACCTTCAGCATCCTGGTCATCTATCTCCTGCTCAACGTCGCGTACGTCTATCTGGTCCCGTTGCCCGAAATGGCCAAGTCGCCCCTCATCGCCGCCACGGCGGCTGAGCGCATTCCCGTCCTGGGACGTTATGCCGGCGCCATTATCTCGCTCGTGGTGATGATCTCCTGCTTCGGCACGCTGCACGGCTCGATGATGACTGGCCCCCGAATCTTCTTCGCCATGTCCGACCGCGGCCTGTTTTTCCAGAGCATCGCCCGGGTCTCGCCTCGATATCAGAGCCCGTCAGTGGCGATCTGGCTCGCTACCGTTCTGGGCGTGATCTACGTTCTGCTCAACGATTTCCAGCAGCTCGCCGACAAGTTCATCCTGGGCATCTGGCCGTTCTACGCACTGGCGGTAGGCGCGGTCTTTGTCCTGCGGCGTACTCGCCCCGAGCTTCCCCGCCCGTACCGCACCTGGGGCTACCCGGTTGTGCCCATCCTGTTTCTGCTGGCGTCGGTGGGGATGATGGTGAACGCGCTCTGGACCGACCCGAAGAACACCGGCGTCACGTTCGGGATCATTCTGCTGGGTATCCCGGTGTATTTCGCTTGGAGGGCGTGGGCCCCAAGAGCTAGCCACGGATGAACACGGATCCAACCGGGTACGAATAGCAGGGCTCGTTCGGCAAAGTACGGAATGCTTTTCAGATCTTGATCTCGAGCGCGATGTCCGCCGCCCTAACGCTATGAGTCAGCGCGCCAATCGAGATGAAGTCGACGTCTGCCTCCGCGTAAGCCCGGACGTTAGCCAGCGTGATCCCCCCGGTGGCCTCGATCTCGATTCGTGGCAAACGCTCCCGGGCCAACCGGCTCCAGGTCCGCACCGTCTCCGGAGTTTGATTGTCAACCACCAGCCGGGTTGCTCCCGCGGCGCAGGCCAGCTCGACCTGCTCTACCGACTCGACCTCCACATACAGTGCGGTGACGCCGCGCTTCCTCGCCTGTACCAGGGCCTGGTCCAGGCCGGCGCCGTCCCTGGCGAGCGCGCGCCAGTGATTGTCCTTGACCATGACCTGGTTGCTGAGATCGGCTCGGTGAGGATGTCCGCCGCCGGCTAGTACCGCGGCGATATCGAGCGATCGAAGCCCCGGTGCGGTCTTCCGGGTATGGAGGATGCGGCAGCGGGTGCCCTGGACACTATCCACGAACGCCCGGGTCGTCGTGGCAATCCCGGAAGCCCTTTGCAGCAGGTTGAGCATCGGGCGCTCCGCCCGCAGGATATCGCCGAGCTCTCCTCGCGTTATCCCCACTGCCACTCCGGGCGGCACGGTGTCTCCCTCGCCGGCGGTCCACTCGATTCTGCAGCCGCATTGGGCCGCGACCGCGTCGGCGTAGGCAATGCCGGACAGAACCCCGCCGTTGCGGTATTCGATGACGCCACCGGCCCGGATTCCGGGCGACACCGTCAGGGCGCTGGTGATGTCGAGCCGGCCATCCTCCGCCAGAGCCGAGGCGGCGATGCGCTCGATCATGCGTTTAGAGGACATGGTTGGGACCTACCCGAGAGCCACCATGCGATCGATCGCCCCGCGAGCCCGCTTGGCGATCTCGGGTGCGACAGTGACGTGATACCGGTCGAGGGCGAGCGAGTCACGTACCCCGGTGAGGGTAATCGTCTTCATGTAGGCGCAGACGGCCTCGGGATCGGCCGGGATGAATTGCTTCTCCGGCGCGACCTGGCGCATCCGGTGCATGATCCCGGTCTCCGTCGCGACGATGAACTGCTTTGCGGGCCGCTGAGTCACCGTCCGGATCATTCCCTCGGTGGAAGTGATGTGAAGGCCATCTGGGTCAATGTCGCCCCTGCCGACGCTGTAGATAAGCTGGCCGGCACAGCCGCATTCGGGGTGGACCAGCACCTCCGCCTCAGGGTAGGCAGCACGCGCCTCGTTCAGAACCTCCGGCCTGATTCCCTTGTGCACGTGGCACTCACCCATCCAGACCTCGATCCGCCGCTCGGGCCGCATTCGCCGGACGTGGCTGCCCAGAAAAAAGTCAGGCAGGAAGAGAATGCCCTGGTCGGCTGGAATGGCATCGATGATGTCGAGTACGTTGCCGCTGGTGCAACAGTAATCGAGCTCGGCCTTCACCTCGGCCGTGGTATTCACGTATCCGACCGCGATGTAGTCGGGGAACTTCGCCTTCCACTGCCGGACGTCTTCGGCCGTGATGGTGGCGGCGAGTGAGCATCCGGCGCGCAGATCGGGCAGCAGCACTCGCTTCTGCGGGGAGAGAATGGCGGCCGTTTCCGCCATGAAGTGCACGCCGCAGAAGATGATCACGTTGGCTTCGGTCGCCGCGGCCTGCCGGGAGAGGCCGAGCGAGTCGCCGACGTAATCGGCCACGTCCTGGACCTCGGGACGCTGGTAGTTATGGGCGAGCACCACGGCTTTCCGCGACCGTGCCAGCCGCCGGATCTCCGCCTGAAGCGAAGCCACCTGAGACGGCGTCTCCTTCGGGGATTCAATTACCGGAAGCTGCAGCCCCATCGTCCGGGCCGTCATACGGCCTCGCGCTTCATGGAGGCGGGCGGATAGTCGGTTCTCCGATGTCCTCCCCGACTCTCCCGGCGGCGGCGCGCGGCCTGGGTGATCAGCCCGGCCACCAGCAACTGGTTGTGGGTTCTCCAGGCGGGAAGGGGGGTGGACCGGCTGAGCCGCTCGAGCTCTCGCTCCGCCAGCAGCAGCGAGGCTTCGCTCCGCTGGAGCCCCACGTTCGCGGTCATCAGGTTCCTCATCTCCTGGCGAATCGTCTCGCAGTCGGCATCGGCCCCGCTGTCGCGGCCACCGACTGCTTCCGTAGCTGGCTCGGTTGGAGCCGCAGCACGCAGCAGGTCTGCCAGGGCGCGTCCCGCGCGATCGGCGAATACCAGGCCTTCGAGGAGGGAGTTGGATGCCAACCGGTTGGCACCGTGTACGCCGGTGCGCGCCACCTCGCCAACCGCCCACAGCCCCGGCTTTGTCGTACGACCTTCGAGGTCGGTCTGGATTCCCCCCATGGCGTAGTGCAGGGCCGGCGCCACCGGCAGAAGGTCACGCGCGGGATCGAGGCCGTAGCGAAGGAGCATGGCGGTAATGCCGGGGAAGTTGGATGCGAAATCATCCACCGCCCGAGCGTCCAGCCACGCGCCGCCTGCCGCGTCGGCCACCGCGACCGCTCGGGCCACGACATCACGGGGAGCCAGCTCGCCCCGGGGGTCGGCATCCAGGGTGAACCGGCGCCCTGCTTTGTCGAGCAGGACCGCGCCCGCGCCGCGAACGGCCTCGGAGATGAGCGGTGCCGGGTTGATGCCAGGGAGCTTCAGTGCGGTGGGATGGAATTGGAGAAACTCGATGTCGCGGAGCTTGGCCCCGATCCGGTGAGCCAGCGCCCAGCCGTCGGCGGTGGCGACCTTCGGGTTGGTAGTGACCGCGTACAACTGGCCGACCCCGCCCGTTGCCAGGACCACAGCCGCCCCCGGGAGCGATGCGCCGGCGCCGCCGCTCGGCAGAATTGCCACGCCTCGCACGGCTCCGTGTTGAGTCAGCACACCGGTAACCTCAGTGTGCTCCAGCAGCTGAATCTGGGGGTGGCACCGGACGACCTGAGCCAGGCATCCGATGAGGGCCGCCCCAGTCCGGTCCCCGCCCGAGTGAATGATGCGGGCTCGTGTGTGGGCGGCCTCAAGCCCGAATCCCAGCTTGCCGTCGGGCCCGCGATCGAAGACGGCCCCCATCGCGAGGAGCTCATAAACCCTGTCAGGGCCTTCACTTGTGAGGATGCGAACGGCCTCGGGGTCGGCCATCCCGTCGCTGGCCGCCATGGTGTCGGCGGCATGCTGGCTGGGGCTATCTCCCGGGCCGAGCGCCACGGCGATCCCGCCCTGGGCCCAAGAACTGGCGCTATCGGCCAGCGTTTCCTTGGTGACAACGACAACTGGGAGGCCTTCGGATGCCAATCGCCACGCCGTCCAGAGGCCGGCTATTCCGGTGCCTACTATTACGGGACGAGATGAAGGCATCTCGAAATATACAGCGGGGCGGCGGGGCGGCGGGGCAGGGAGAGCACGATGCGGATACAGGTTGCGCTAAAATAGATAGGAAAGGCAGGGGCAGGTGACTACCGTAGTCAGTATGGACGATCGCCCAAGAACTGCCCCACCGAGAGACGGGAAGCGACATGAACGGCTCAAGTCGTGGGCAGCGTGCCATGAGCTCGCTCTGGCAACCTATCGTTTGACCAGGGATTGGCCAGCGAACGAGCAGTACGGACTAACATCGCAGGCCCGGCGGGCGTCCTACTCTGCTACCGCGAACATTGCGGAAGGTTCGGCTAAGCGAGGCGCGCGCGAATTCAGGCGCTATCTGGACATCAGTCTAGGCTCACTATCTGAACTATCCTACATTCTGCTGTTGGCTCGTGATCTGGGATATTTGAAGGCGGAAGGATGGGGGGAGATCGAGGCGTTGCGTGATCATGCCGGCCGGCTTACTTGGGGTCTTTATCGAGCCGTTGACCGCAAATAATCTCAGATCTAGTATCTGCCCCGCTGCCCCGCTGCCCCGCTGCCCCGCTGCCCCGCTGCCCCGCTGCCCTCAGGTCCTCACCTTCGCCAGCAGGACCAATCCGGCGAAGAGAAAGATCACATTCGGGAACCAGGCTGCTACCAGGGGGTTGATAACGCCTCCCGCACCAATCGCCTTCGTCAGCTGGGTGAGAAGCAGAAAGATCAAAGCGATCGCGAGGCTGATGGCAACGCCGCCGGCAGGCCCGGCCCGGGGGGTGGTCACGGCCAGCGGTGCCCCGAACAAAGCGATGATGAGGCAGGTGGCCGGCAGGGCGAGCTTCAGTGCCTGCTCCACGATCAGCTTGTTGGCGTCATTCCCCGAGCGCTTGAGCGCATCGATGTAGCGCCCAAGTTCGGCAAACCGCATCTCGTCGGGTCCCTTCGATTCCGCCAGCAGGTCCGCGGGCGATTGCCGCAGCGCCCGGAGCCGCATGGAACGGAAGCTGAAGGTGGCTTGCTGGCCTGGCCCGGCTATGACCCGGCTGGCCCCGGTGCGAAGCCGCCAGACCCCCGACGAATCGTCGTAGGTGGCGCTGTCCGCGGTGAGGACAAGCCCAGGGTAGTCCACCCCGGTTCCCTGCCGTTCGAACATCACCTGCTTCAGCTGACGGCTGGCGACGTCCAGGGAGCGCACGGTGTAGACCCATCCCGCGTCTCCGCTGTACACAAAGTTGAAACGGGCCCGCGTCGGGCGAGCCTGCTTGGCCTTCTGGATCTCAAGTTGGCGCGATGTGGACCAGGGCGCCAGCTCACCCACGCCGAAGGCCAGAACCGTCGCCAGCCCCGCCGCGATGAACAGAGGTCGCATCAGGCGGTGGAAGCTCAGCCCGCTGGCCTTTGCGGCCGTCAATTCGGAGTGGCGGCCCATCCCGCCGACGGTGAACACGGTGGCCAGGAGGACGGCTGCGGGCATGACGAGGAAGGCATACTCGGGGAGGGCATAGACGTAGCTGATCAGGATCTCACGCATGGAGAGGCCCCGGTCCAGCAGCTTGCTCAGCATGTCCGTCAGGTTAAAAAAGATCGCGATCAGCGGCAGGCCTAGCGCCGCCATGACGAAGAGCCGGAGCCAGGTGCCGAGGACATAGCGGTCAAGGTGTCGGAGTCCAGGGCCGGCCAGGCTGCGTTTGAGTCCGCGCACTCCTTTGGTGAGCAGCGTGCGAATCACCGGAACACCTTCCTCCGCAGCCGCAGGATGAAATGGCCCAGTCCCTCGATTACTTCCCGCAGGTCGCCCCCGCGGGTGGATCCGGATTGATGGCTGACCCACAGCACGCCAAATACCCCCAGGACCGTGAGCACGATATTGGGCGCCCACATGGCGAACCAGGGAGTCACGTGACCGCGGTCGGCCAGGCTCTCGCCCGCGGTGAGCCCGATATAATGGATGGCGAAAATCAGGGTGCCGCCCCCGATCACCAGGCCGATTCCCCCCCGCGGAAAGCGAAGGGCCAGCACCACGCCGATAATCACGAAGGTGATGCAGGCCATACTGATGGCCCACTTCTTATGGACCTCCACGGCGAAGCGGTCGGCCCGGCGGTCGGCTTCCCGGACCCGGTCGGCGGCGGATGCCACCTCGGACCAGTTCGAGAGCGGCACCTTCGCCCGGGGCGGAGGCACCGGGAGTTTGGGGGATTGGACCGGCTGGCCTGCCTGAGGGGACGGGATCGGTCCTTTCGGCCCTGGTGTCTGGACCTTTCCGCCGCGCGAGGGAACCTGTGCCTGTGCCTGGGCCTCGACCGTCCCCGGTAGGATGAGCTCCTCGACCGACTTGAACCAGTTGCAGAACCCGCCGGCAGTTGAATCCGCCTTCACCGCCGCCGGTCGCGGGAGCGGGGGAAGCGCCAGCAGCGCCCGCAGGTCGTGGACGACCAGCTCCGTCTGCTCCCGTCTTGCCTCCACCTGTTCCTGCCTGGCTTCGCGCACGACCGCCAGCATCTCGCAAGTGCTCATCTCGCGGTCGCCGCGAATGGATTCGCTGGTGTTTCGCCGGAGCTCGTCGTAGACGTTCTTGACCCTGATGTCGTTGACCGTGAAGTAGGTGAGCTGAAATCTGGTGGGCTCGGCGGGGCGGTACTGGTGGATCGACCCGTCGTACAGGCGCAAGCTCAGATCGGTTTGT
>DATBSM010000055.1:0-3864 GCA_036559785.1 Gemmatimonadales bacterium | reverse complement strand
GCAGGACAAGAGCTGGAGTTTATCCTGCGGAGCCTGGTGGACCTCCGGCTGCAGATCGAGGAGATGCGGCGGCGGCTGGACGACCACCCCCAGCGGGTGCAGGTGATCGAGCTGGCCGACCACTCATCGGTGGCCGACGTGATGCCGGATAACGACCGGGATGGCGATCACGCCGTGCTCTACCGGCCCGGAATGACGATGGCGGAGGTGGAGCGGGCCACGATCGAGGCCGCGCTCATGGAGTACAAGGGCAACCGCCGCCGGGCCGCCGAGATTCTAGGCATCGGGGAGAGAACCCTGTATAGAAAGATCAAAGCCTATCACCTGGACTGATTTACGCACCGTATACCAAGCCGTCTCATTGCAGTATGTTGCAGTCGCCATAAGTTCCACTGTATTAATACTTTGCACCTACCAGAGCCTTGACAGTCTCGGGTCCGGCTGTCAAATTGCAAATTAGTTCCCCTCCTCTGACGGACCAGCCTTGAATTTTGTTATTGACGCCGAGCTCTGTGTTGCATGCTTGGCTTGCGTCCGCGTATGCCCCACCGATGCCATTGCGGTGACGGCGGATGAGCCGTTGCTGCTCCAGATCGAGGATGAGCCGTGTATTCGCTGCGGGCAGTGCTTCCAGGCATGCCCGCATGGCGCGGTCAAGGTAAACGGCGAAATTGGACGGGCTCTTGCCATCGCCGCTCAGGGCGAGGGGGTGCTCATCCTCAGCCCGGAGTCGGTTGCCCACTTCTACCCGGCCACGCCGGAGCAGGTTATCAACGCCTGCTACCAGGCCGGATTCCGGGCGGTTACCCGGGGTGTCATCGGCGATGAACTCGTTGCGGCAGAATACCTTAAGCTCTGGGAAGAGGAGCCATGGGGGACCCTCATCCGGTCCACCGATCCGGTGGTTGTCGACACCGTCCGGCTCCAGTTCCCCGAGCTCGTTCCATACCTGGCCCCGGTGACGGTGCCTCCCGTGGCCGAGGCCCGATATTTGAGAGCACAGCATGGGGCGGGACTCAAGATCGTGTACGCGGGAATCAGCCCGCCGTTCAGCAGCACCGAGCTCGACGCAGCCATCACCTTCAGCGACCTGGACCAGATCTTCCGGATCCGGGACGCCAACGTGCTGAGCCAGCCGATCTTCTTCGACCGGGTGCCGGAGGAGCGGCGGCGGCACCTGAGCGCCGCGGGCGGCCTGCCGCTGCCGCTGCTGGAGGAGGCTCGCTACTCCAGCCGCCGGTTCCGGAAGCTCCGCGGCCTGGACGCGCTCAAGGCGGTGGCCCGGGCGGTGGCAGTGGACCGGCTCGAGCTCGGCTTCGTGGATATCCTCTCCACCGAGGGATCGCTGGACCACCCGCTGTCGGGGCCGCGGGAGGAGCTGTTCTGGCGGCGGGAGCTGCTGGCCAGCACCGAGCCGCCGCGGAGCCGGTACCCGGTGGTCGACACGGCGGTGGTCGCCGGCGTCGGCGCCACGTTCGCCATCAAGGACCGGCCGATTCGCGCCGATCCGGTGGCGGTCTCGGCGATCCTGGACCAGATCGGGAAGGGGCCGAACGGCCGGCCGTGGGACTGCAAGGCCTGCGGATTCGACACCTGCCAGCGGTTCGCCGAGGCGGCGGCGCTGGGCCGGGCCTCGATGCGGCAGTGCGCTCCCTACCAGGAGCGCCGGGCGGAGGAGGCGCACCGCGCGGCCGCGGCCGACGAGCTGACCGGACTGTCCACTTACCGGGTGTTGCGGGAGCGGCTGGCGTTCGAGATCGAGCGGAGCAAGCGGAGCAGCGAGCGGTTCGCCGTGCTGTTCCTCGACCTGGACCGCTTCAAGCAGGTGAACGATCAGTTCGGTCACGAGGCCGGCAACGACATCCTCCAGGCCGTGGCCGGGGAGATCCGGAATGCGGTGCGCGCCTCGGACGTGGCGGCGCGCTACGGCGGCGACGAGTTCGTGGTTATTCTCACTCGCACCGATCTGGACGGCGCGGCCCGGGTGGCCGAGGCGCTCCGGGCCGGCATCGAGGGGATCGGCAGGCGGCTGGGGTATCCGGCCGGATTGATCACGGTGAGCGTCGGGGTGGCGGAGTTCGATCTCAACGAGCCCGAGGGAGACCTGCTGGTCTCCGCCGACCGGGCGCTGTACCGTGCCAAGGCAGCGGGACGCAATGCGGTGGCGTAGTAGGGAAGAGGCTATTGGCTATGGGCTATGGGCTATCGGTCGACAGCCAACGCCTGTACCAGCAGCGAGCAGCCGGTAACAATGCAGCCAATAGCTCATAGCCAGGGGCCAATAGCCTTCATGACCGGACCGTTCAGCTCCAAGCCCACGGGCGCGCCGCAGCAGGGCCGGCCCTCCAGCGCCGAATCGATCCCCGATCCCTGGGGCGTCAGGCGGGCGGAGAACCTGCTCACCAGCCTGGAGGGGATCCTCTCGGCGCGGGTGGTCACCACGCCGCTGGGCGAGGTGAGCGAGGTCCACGTGCTGGCCGCGTCCGGGCTGGCGCCCAAGCAGCTGGTGCGGAACATCGAGTCCGCCCTGCTGGCCCAGCTCGGCTTGAAGATCGACCACCGGAAGATCAGCATCGCCCAGACGGCCGACGTGAAGCCGATCGAGGCGATGGAGCGGGAAGCGGTGCGGGAGAAGGTGCTCCAGCGGGCGGTGCTGTTCGAGAACCTGACCGTGTCGCCGGGCCGGCGGCAGCACCGGATCATGATATCGGTGACGCTCTCCTACCGGGACCACACCGAAACGGCGGAAGAGGAGAGCTCGGACACGCCCAGGAACCGGGTCGAGGCCGCGGCCAAGGCGGCGGTGACGGTGCTGGACCGGCTGCTCAAGGACTCGTCGCTGGCGCTCGAGGGCGCCAAGATCGTGGAAGGCTTCGACCGGGAGTTTGCCTTCGTGGCGGTGCAGGGGCTGGGCGGGCGGGAGACGCTGCTCCTGAGCGGCACGGCGGAGATCAAGGAGAGCGCGGAGCGGGCGGCGGTGTTCGCGGTGCTGGATGCCACGAACCGGTGGACGGAGATGCGGCGGGAGAAGTAAGGCGGTAGGGCGGTAGGGCGGTAGGGCGGTACGGCGGTAGAAAGCCTCTAGCGGTTCGGGCTGACGGGATATAGCATGGTTTGAGAACGGGTGCGACCCCCTCGTGCCCGGATTACCTGGAACAATTCAAATGAAGCAGCCACCGGGGCATGCCGGATCTTCGGCGTGCGCCCAGCGACGGACAGGTGCGGCAGACACCAGGTCTCTGGTCACGAGTGCCTGACTAACCGCCCGCCCGGCCGCCCGTACCAGCAAGTAGTTGTGTCACTCAGAAAGGAAGGAAAAGGGTAAGGGGATCCCGGTCTTCGTAGGCAGCACTAGCGGAGACAAAAGCGGACAACTGCGAGCGGAGCGTCTGGTGGGCCATAGCGAGGCTTGCCACTTCCCGAATTCTGGTATGCTCGAAGGGGGGTGACGCTCATGTTAAAAGGCAGTTTGCTCGCATCAGTCGGAAGATTTTTCGCCCGATTGATTGGTGGAGGTGAAGGTCAAGGCTGGCTTTAAAGTCTTGAGAGATTGGGATCCCCATCCCTTAGCCCTATGTCACGCGAGACGAGACTTCTTCTCTTCGTAGCTACCATCGTGCTCCTGTCCTGTGTTTCAGGTACGGTCGCATGGTCGGTGCGCTTGCCCTTCCCGGGCTGGTGGCCCATCGCGACATTGCTCTTGGTCGCGACGTTGCTCGAAGGTCTGCAGACCCGTCTGCGTGTCGCCGCCAAAGGATCAACGTCGTTCATCATTCACATGGCCAGTGCGCTACTCTTCGGAGCATGGTGGGCTGCGATCATCGCGGTTGGGTCGACTCTGTTGGATGAGTTAGCGCGAGGGAG
>DATBSM010000054.1:0-5670 GCA_036559785.1 Gemmatimonadales bacterium | reverse complement strand
TCGTGCTGGGGCACAGGCGAGCTCCGGCAGTACGATGTGTCCGATCCGTTCAGCCCCAGGCTCACTGCCACCACCCAGATCGGTGGGATCGTGCGCCGGGCCGGGCATCCGGGCAAGCCGGGCAAACGGCTCAACGGCGGGCCGCAGATGGTCGAGCTGAGCCGGGACGGGCGGCGGGTCTATCTGACCAACGCCCTCTACTCGCCGTGGGACAGTCAGTTCTATCCCGACGGCGTGGAGAGCTGGATGGTAAAGTTCGACGCGCGGCCCGAGGGTGGTATGGCGCTCGACTCCAGATTCTTTCTGGGAATGGAGCAGGGCCTCCGCTGCCACCAGGTCCGGCTCCAGGGCGGCGACGCGTCGTCGGACTCGTTCTGCTTCTCGTCATGATCGACGCGACCTCTGTATCATGGCCGGCACTCCTGGCACTCGGTGCCGGCCACGGCATCAACCCCGCCATGGGGTGGCTCTTCGCCGTGGCACTGGGATTCCAGCGCGGGAGCCGAGGTGCGGTGTGGGGAGCGCTGGGCCCATTGGCGTTCGGACATGGTCTGGCGATCGCGGTGGCCATCGTTGCGGCCGGAGTGGCCGGACTGATCGTGCCACTCGAAGCACTCAAATGGGGGACCGCCGGACTGCTGGTGTTGCTCGGTGGCTACCGGCTGGTACGCTCGAGACACATTTCGTACGGCGGGATGCAGGTGGGCGCCCGCGAGCTGGCCACCTGGTCGTTCCTAATGGCCTCGGCACACGGGGCGGGACTCATGGTGTTGCCGCTGGTCTTGGGCGACGTGACCGCGACCGAGCACCCACACCGAGTGGCGGCGTCAGTGATCGGTGTGGCCGGCACGGACTGGATTGGCGTGTGGGCAGCGTTGGCCCCCACGGGGGGATACCTGCTGGTGACGGGCGCGATCGCGGTGGTCGTGTACGAGCGGGTCGGGGTTCGATTCCTGCGAACCGCTTGGGTGAACCTGGACTTGATCTGGGCCATGGCCCTGGTGGTGACCGGCTTAGCGACCGTCGTGCTCTAGTTCCTACGGGTTCACCGTGACCGTCCCGACCATGTTCGAATGGATGCCGCAGTGATACGAGTAGCTGCCCGGTGCATTGAGGGTCGCGGAAAAGGTCCCGTTGCCGCCCAGAGATCCCGACGAGGTGAATGCTCCGTCGTCCGACACGATGGTATGGGCCGTGGCCGTTCCCGTGATGTAGTCTCCGCCGCCACTGATGTCCCCATTGACCCAGCGTACTGCAACGCTCGCGTTGCCGCCCAGGGACGCCACCTTGGGGTTCGGGCTGAAGGCGGTCGTCGTAAGCTGTGACGCACCTACCACAATACGTATGTCGTTCGGCGCGGCTGTCGGGGGTGCCACGTTCCCGCCATCCGTAGGCGCGGTGTAGCCGCCGCAGGCCGCCAGGGCAGCCGATGCCGCCAGCAGTGCGCTCCAGATCCGGTTCATGAGTAATTCTCCTTGTCCTCTGCGGTCGAAGCCGACCAGGGCGTTTCATCGTTCAACGCAGGGGACGTCTCAAGGTGGCGCCGGGAACACGCCCGCCACCCTCAAGTGTAGTCTTCGCGGAGGGCTGACAAGGCCCCCGTCATCCTCATGTGTATATCCTGCACCGACCCGATCGTGTCGGCCTCCGCCGCCGTCTTGTCGGTACGATACCGCTTGATCCGGGCAAACCGCAGCGCCACGCCTCCGGGATACTGCGTGCTCAGCTGCACCTCGTTGAATGCCACCTCCACCACCAGCTCCGGCCGCACGTAGACCGTTAGCCCGTCCCGCGCGATCTCCAGCTCCAGCAGTTTCTTCGTCTGCCACTCGAGCATCTCGTCGGTCATCCCCTTGAACGTCTTTCCCAGCATCACGAACCCGCCGGCCGGATTCCGGGCGCCAAGGTGGAGATTGCTGAGCCAGCCGTGCCGCCGTCCGTGGCCCCACTCGACTGCAAGGACCACGAGGTCGAGCGTGTTGGCGGGCTTGATCTTGAGCCAGCGCCGGCCGCGGTGCCCCGCCTGATAGGTCGCATCCAGCGCCTTGGCCATGATCCCCTCATGGCCCCGCTCGATCGCGGTCCGGAGGAACCGGTCGGCCTCGACACTGGATGCGGTGACCAGGCGGGGGACTACCGTCGGAGCTGGTGCCAGCCGGTGTAGCGCTGCGAGTCGCTCTCGGGCCGGCGCGTCCATCAGCGAGCCGCCATCGAGGTACAGCAGATCAAAGAAAATCGGGGTGAGAGGAACCTCACGCCGCGCCCGTTCGACGTCGAGCCGCTTGCCGAAGCGGCTCATCGTCGTCTGAAAGGGGTGGGGAGTCCCGTTCTCCCGGAGCGCGAGGACCTCGCCGTCGAGAATGAGCTCCCGGGCGGGCAGGGAACGGACCAGCTCCACAACTTCGGGAACCGCCGCGGTGACCTCGTTGAGCCGGCGGGAGTAGACCGCCACCTGGTCGCCACTCTTGTGGATCTGGATCCGGGCGCCATCCAACTTGTACTCCAGCGCCGCCTCTCCCAGCTCCTTGATCGCCACCGCCGGGTCTTCCGCCGACCCCGCGAGCATGGGGTGCACAGGCCGGAAGAGTTGGGTGCCGAAGGCCGCCAGCTCCCCCGCGTCCCCGCTCAACGCCGCTTTCGCGACGCTGGGCAGGTCTCCCGCCATCATCCGGGCTCGCCGCACGCTCTCGGCCGGGACCCCCGCCGCCTTCGCCACCGCCTCCAGCATCAGGCCCTCGACTGCACCCTGGCGAAGCTCCCCGGTGACGAGACGGAAGAGGAAGCTCTGTTCCTCGTGGGTGCCACGGGCCAGCAGCTCACGCAATAGCCGCAGCCGCTCGGCACTGGAGCCTTTGCCCGCGACCACGCCGGCGATTCGATCGAAGGCGGCGTCTATCTCCAAAAGCTCCAGCGAGGGCGCATCTGCGGCGCGGTCCGGCATTGCGGCCTGCAGCGCGGCGTAGCCCACGCCGAGTCTCGATTGCCGAATCGATCCGGAAAGAAACGCGACCGCGATCTCGATTTCTTCGGGTGGGACCCGCGCGAGTAATGATGCGAGCAGGCCGATCTTCTCCAGCCGGCCGCTGGCTTGAGTAACCAAACGGGATGTATCTACCAACTCGGCGAGTTTCATGGTTCCTTCGGCCTTACCGCCTTACCGCCTTACCGCCTTACTGCCTTACCGCCCTCGCCGCTGAGCCGCGCGAGTCCTTCCCGCGCCTCCGTCACGTACGGCTGGAGCTCCGGGTCCGCGTTCCGCCACATGCCCGCTACCCATGAATACGAGTGAAGCGCCTGCTCCCGCTCACCGATCCGCTCCGCGACCCGGGCCCGAAGCAGGACCCACAGGATTGAGGTCGGGAACGGCGTCAGAGTTGACCCGATGTGTTCTCCTCGCAGGATCGGCCACGCCTCCTGATCTCTCCGGCGGTCCACCAGCAGCCTCGCGAGGGTCAGCCTGTCGAGATAACAGGAGGGGCAAGCATTAGGAGAGAGGGCGAGAAACCGCTGGATTGCATCGCTGGTGTCTCCCGTGGCCAGGGCCAGATAGGCCGAAGCGGAGCCAGCCATGTATAGCGCGCGGGGCCTGTTCACGCGCTCGGAGCGCGCCGTCGATTCCGCCCGGGTGACCGACAACCGAAGCGACGCCGTGTCTCTGCGGCTGGCCCACCATTGATACGCAAACGCGGTGGCAGGCACGGTGTCCGAAAGGGCCTTCTTGAAGGTCACGTCAGCCAGGTCTACCGGAATAGCCCCCAGGACTGCAGCCTCGGCAAAGACGGGCAGGGAGGCGTTAAGCATGTTCTCAGGGATACTGGCGTATCCCGCCCGAAGATGGCCTCTGGCGAGCTGTGCAGTTGCGAAGAGTCGGGCAGTGAAGCCGGGTCGGTTGAGGGGCACCACCGACCAGCTTCGCGATGCCAGAACCTTGGCGAGGGCAACCGCGGTCTCCGTGCTATCGGGCAGCCGATCGAAGCTGTTGTAGGCGACGATCACGGCATGACCCGAGAGTCCCTTGACGAGTGTGGGAATGCTTGCCGGGGCGCCGGAGGTGGAATCCAGCAGTCGAGCGACCAGCCGGTAACCTTCGGCATTCACATCCTTCGGCCCGACCGCCAGGTAGGGTCGCAGATACTTGCGCATGGCACCCTGACCCCATTCGGCCGACACGTCGATGGGGTGCAGATATGAGGGCGCGTACGCCGAGTCGAGCTCGATGGCGCGGTCGAATGCTTGAAGCTCTTCCTGATATGATCGGCTCGCGAAGGGCCCAAAGTGATTGACCGCTTCGCCCAGCATGTTCCAGGCCTCCGGGTCGTCCGGATAGCGTGCAGTGGCGTCTTCCACCGTGACGAAGAAGCGCTGCAGCCGTGCTCCCCATCCACTGTCGGCGCGGATGCCCAATGGGCCGGCCTCGAAAAGGGCAGCAAGGAGCGAATCGGACAGCAGCAGAAGGCTGTCCCGCGCCGGCAGGCGATGATTGAAGGCCCCGGCCCGGAGGGCGTACGCATTCGATAACGAGTCGTACCCGGTACGGGTCCAGCCGAGGGCGGTACTCGCCCGTCGAAGCGCGAGTGGGAAGGTGCTGTCGAGGCGAATGGCCCGCTCGTAGTAGCCCAGCGCCGAGTCCCACTCCGACCGCCGGAGGTGCTGCTCGCCTTGGAGAAACGCTCTGAGCGCGGGCAGGCTGGTGGAGCCGAACCCGACGAGACGGACGCTCCCAATCGGGCGAGTACGACCCAGCTCCTGCAGCACCCGCACGGTGACCGAATCGGTCAGCCGGTCCACCCGGTCGGCGGCGTCGCGCAGGTCCCACTCTTCCATCGCCTTTCCCCGCGCCACATCGAACAGAGTGACCCGGATCCGCACCGTGTCTCGTCCGGCACTCAAGAGAGATCCGTAGACCGCCAGCCCGGCGCCGGTAACGCGCCCGAGATCGCCGGCTGACTCGGGGTCGGCTCGACCATGCCAGCGTCGAACCACCACGGTGGGCGAGACGGTTCGCAATGGCCCGGCTCCGTCGAGGTTGCGCGACAGCAGATCCACCAGGCCTTCGCTCCAGAGCTGGAGCTTGGGCTCGAGGACGTCGAAGGGGGCCACCGCCAGCAGCGAGGCGTTCAGCTCGGAGGGAACACCGGCACGCGACCTGATGAGGGAGCCGAGCAGCACTGTCACGATGACCCCGCCGATCAAGCCCGCCAGCCACTTCTTGGGCATGCGAGCTGGGCCTGGTGCGACGGCAATCGGCCGCGACGGAACGGTCTCGGCCGCGCCGCCCCGGCGCCGCGCCGCGTCCAGCGCCTCGGCGAATGCGGCGGCGGTGGCGGGCCGGTCTGCCGGAGCGCGGGCCAGCGCCCGCATCGCCAGCCGTTCCAGCTCTGGTGGCACCGTGTCGCGAACTGTGCGGATCGGCCGGGGCGACTCGGCAAATCTCCGGGCGATGATCGCCTGTGCCGTTGGTCCGGTGAAGGGCGGCTCCCCGGCCAGCATCTCGTAGAGCACCACGCCCAAACTGTACACGTCGCTCCGCCCGTCGACCTCACGCTCTCCCGCGGCCTGCTCCGGACTCATATAGGCGGCGGTACCCACTACGGTACCGGTCTCGGTCAGCCGCTCGTCCTGTCCCGGCGCGCCCACGGCCCGCCCGATGCCGAAGTCGGCCACCAGGGT
>DATBSM010000053.1:0-3764 GCA_036559785.1 Gemmatimonadales bacterium | reverse complement strand
GCTGGCGGCCGCCCGCGCCGGACGGGAGCGTCTGACCGAGACGGGCCTATCGCTGGGGACGCCCGCCTACATGAGCCCCGAGCAGGCCACCGCCGCACCGCGCCTCGATGGGCGGAGCGACCAGTACAGCCTCGCCTGTGTGGTATACGAGATGCTGACGGGCGAGCCGCCGTACACCGGACCGACAGCGCAGGCCATCATCGCCAAGCGCTTCAGCGAGCCGATACCGCACGTCGGTACTTTGCGCTCGGTGCCTCCCGCGGTCGAAGCGGCCGTAACCCGTGGTCTGGCCAAGTCTCCAGCGGATCGCTTTGCCAGTGTAGCCGAGTTCAGTCGTGCGTTGCTGCGGCCCTCACCGCGACGATTCCTGAGCCGGCGCATGGCGGCCCTGGCAGCCGGGCTCGCCGTGCTGGTTACGGTGCTGCTCGTGGCTTTCCTCCTGCGGCCGGATGCGCCCAAGGGACCAATCGCGAGCCGCCAGATCACGTTCACAGGAAGGGCGAGCGAGCCGGTCCTCTCTCCCGACGGAAAGTCGGTCGCCTATGTCTCCCACGCCAAGTCGCTGATCGTGCAGCGGCTGGACGGCGGCGAGCCTATAGTACTGGTGCCTCCGTCGCGGTGGCTGTTCCACCCGCGCTGGACCGGAGATGGAACCGCGATCCTGTTCTGCATGATGCCGGATAGCAGCCGGCTGGCTGCCACCTGGATGGTGCCCAGTGCAGGGGGCTCCCCGCATGAGGTACTCCAGGACATCGACGCCTTCGATGCGGGCCAGGACTCGATGACGGCCATCTGGTCTCAGCGGGAAACCCATCGCATTGAAGTGGTAGATCTGCCGACTCACCGTGTGCGGCAGACGATCCGTCTCGCGGATAGCGTAGGTGTGGTTGACGACCTGGCCTGGTCACCCGAGAGGAAGTCGGTTCTGGTGCAGACCAAAGGGATCTGGATCGTGTCGCTCGAGGGTAGGCCGCCGCAGCGGGTCTCCCGGAGTGGTTGGCAGCCGCGGTGGTCGGCATCCGGTGACGCGGCCTACTTTCTGGACGGCCCGCGAGGGAGCACTGACCTCAAGCGCGTGAGAGTGGACAGGCGCACCGGCGCTGCCCGAGGCGCGCCTCAGCGGATGCTCAGCTTACCGGCGGCCGACCGATTCAGCGTCGGCCCCGGCGGATTGATGATTTACACCCAAGTCGCGCTCTCCTCGCAGGCCCTCGCCATCCGTCACGCGGGCGTACTCCCATATCGAATCGAGGAAACCCGGAACCTCACCGAGGGCACCGGATGGGTGAACACCCTGTCGATCACGGACGATGGAGAACAGGTGGCCGTGAGCCGGGGGCGCGGCGGGGAGAGCTCCATCGAGGTGATCCCGTTTGTCGGAGGACCCACCCGAACCGTTGCCGCGAGCCCCGCGGAGGAGCTGGGACCCGGCTGGTCGCCGGACGGCAACAGGTTGGCGTTCGTGCGACTCGATTCCACCGGAAGCCGTCTCATGATAGCAGAGTACCCGGACGGTGCTGCTCAGCGTCTCGGGTCTCTCCCGCCAATCTGGTCATGGCTCACTCGGGCCCCGGGTCCGTCGCTGCTGCCTCCGCTCTGGTACGTTACCGCCTCGTGGTCAGCGGACAGCCGGTGGCTCAGCTATCCAGCCGCCGATCTCAGACGAGTTGGTGTGATCGACGTGGAGCGACAAGCCGAGTCGTTCGTGGTGATCCCGGACTCACTGGGAGCCGGATACATCGGGGCGCTCATGTCACCGGATGGGTCCCAGGTCGTGGTGAGCACACTGCATCGCTGGAATGATTGGGGCGAGCTTTGGCTGACGACTCGCGATGGTCGCCAATGGCGGCGGCTGCGAGAACCGTTCGGCGAATCATATCCGCTCCGTTGGGGCCCTGACGGATGGATGTACATCCTCAACAACCACGCCTTCTTCACCGACGGCGGTCAGGCCAGAGTGCAGCTGTGGCGCATGCGGATGCCCGACGGCGAACCGCAGCTGGTTGCTCCGGTGCCCGATGGTTGCGCTGCCTATGCGATCTCTGGGGACGGCAAACGCGCCGTCTGTGACTACAACACCCGGCAGTCGGACCTGGTCGTTGCCACCGGGCTCGACACCGGCGACAGGTAAGTCCGGCTCGGCGCTCCACGATCTGAAGGCCGGTGCTGGCCCTCCGGCGACCCCGACCACAGATTCGAAGCACTCCAACCAGAGTCCTGCCGTGACCGACGAGGTGGCCCCCGCACTGGTCGAGGCGCTTCGCGATCGCTATCTGCTCGAGCGCGAGCTCGGGCACGGCGGCATGGCCACGGTCTATCTCGCCCGCGACCTTCGACATGATCGGCCGGTCGCGCTCAAGCTGCTCCGTCCCGACCTCTCGGCAATCCTCGGGAGTGAGCGGTTCCTGCGCGAGATCCAACTCACCGCCAAGCTCCAGCACCCGCACATTCTGACCCTGATCGACTCCGGCAGCGTGTCTGCGCCAGGTGGGACCGGCGGGTTCCTGTACTACGTCTTGCCCTATGTGGAGGGCGAGAGCCTCCGCGCTCGCCTGCAGCGCGAGGGCCAGCTATCCATTGCCGAAACGTTCGGCATCGCTCGCGGGGTGGCCGCGGCCCTGGAATACGCCCACGCCCACGGCGTGATCCATCGCGACATCAAGCCGGAGAACATTCTGCTTCATGCCGGCGAGGCAATGGTCGCGGACTTCGGAATCGCGCTTGCCGCGTCGAGCGCAGGCCGAGAGCGGCTGACAGAGACCGGCCTCTCGCTCGGTACCCCCGCGTACATGAGCCCGGAGCAAGCCACGGCCGAGCCGCGACTCGACGCTCGCAGCGACCAGTACAGTCTGGCGTGTGTTGTTTACGAGATGCTGGCGGGAGAGCCGCCTTATACTGGACCCACAGCGCAGGCCATCATTGCGAAACGGCTGAGTGAGCCGATTCCACACCTCAGTGCGGTGCGTCAGGTGCCGCCCGGGCTCGAGGAGGCGATTACTCGTGCCCTGGCCAGGGTGCCCTCGGATCGGTTCGCCACCATCGGCGAGTTCGCCGCTGCCCTCGAGCGTCCTTCAGCGCCGATTCGACCGCGGCGGCGTTGGGTTGCGGCGGCTCTTGGTGCCGTTCTCTTGCTCGGCCTCGCCGCACTCGCTACGAAATGGCGGAGCTCTCCGCCGGGCCCAACGGCCCACCGTCAGGTGACGTTCACCGGCCGGGCGTCGGCGCCTGCGCTTTCCCCGGACCACCGCTGGCTCGCCTATGTGAACGGCCCGGATCTGCTGGTTCAGGACCTCGCATCTCAGGCGCCGCCCGTCGCCGTCGTTTCACAAACATTGAGTGGGAATATTGAGGTGCCGCTGGTCCGCTGGAGCCCTGATGGTTCTCGACTCTTCTATATGGCAGCTGACAGCGAAACCTGGGCGATTCACAGCGTGGACCGGCAGGGCGGCGCCCCCCGACGTCTGGCTGCAGCCCTTACGTTCGATTTGACCCGGGCGGGTGATGCGGTTTACGCCACTCGGTTCGAAGACACCGTGTTCGTGCTCGATCCCAAGACCGGCGCCCAGCGGCGAGCCTTCTCGGTTCGATCGGTGGCGACCTCGGTGTACTCGCTGGCCGTCTCCCCCGATGAACGTTGGCTTGCCTTCATTGGCGTCAAGGGAAGCGTCACCGTTCTCGGGCTCTGCAGAACCGACGGTTCACAAGCCCGTCAGGTGGTCGAGGATGTGCCGCGTTTGGGCTCGTTGGGATGGAATACCACCGGC
>DATBSM010000052.1:0-17475 GCA_036559785.1 Gemmatimonadales bacterium | reverse complement strand
TGCAACGTGGAAAGTACGACGGGGCGCGGACCTGCTGGCATTCACCAGCCATTCCAGGAGACTCTGCGAACCGCGTGCCA
The DNA here is from genome assembly GCA_036559785.1 of Gemmatimonadales bacterium. Lineage (GTDB taxonomy): Bacteria > Gemmatimonadota > Gemmatimonadetes > Gemmatimonadales > GWC2-71-9 > CAVVWJ01. Next base: position 17,395 of record DATBSM010000052.1, on the reverse strand, counting down.
GCGCCTATTAATATGCAATCTAATCACTTAGAAATGGCGACAGGGCAGGAATGTCCCCTTTTCACCCAATTGGACGAGCGAGGTCGGACAGTGTTAACCCCGCCGCCGCTCACGGTTTGCTGGTTTCCCGCCCACCGTTCCACCGGTGCCAGTACATTCTCATTTCGGTGATCCGGTCGCCCACGGTCTCACAGAAGATGGCGCCCCGGGCCTCGACCCACTCGCCGGTGCGACGCCGGCGAAACACACACTTGAACTCGGTCGAGAACCAGGGACCGGCGGAGTAGATCTCCCCCGAGGTGAAGGTGACCTCCGACTGATGATAGGGGACGTCGGCCCAGTAGCGCCGGACGGCGTCGACTCCGCGGAGAGGCTCCGAGAACGGGGTCTCCACGAAGACCACGTCGGGAGCATAGACCGACATGAGGAGGTCGAGATCCCCCTTCGACCAACCCTTGCCCAGAACGTCGATAAGAGATCGCCCCAAAGGTGGGGTGACGCCTTGCTCGGGTAACCGGGCGGCAGCACGTTCCTCGGACTCCATGCCATTGAACATACAAGCCGCGCAGTTGGCCCGCGCAGGTCTCCTGGTCGGTTTCCTTCTGCTGGAACCGAAACTCCTCCGTGCGCAGACCCCCTGCCCACCGGCAGGGGCTTCTGCGCTCGAGAGTGGCTGGAAGGCGTACCGCGCCGACTCGTTGTCGAAGGCGCTCAGGCAGTTCGAGCGGGCCCGGCGGCTTTGCCACGGTAACCTCGATGCGGCTGTGGGCCACGGCCTTACCTTGCTCCGCTTGGGCGATGTCAGGCGAGCTGATTCGCTGTTTCAGGCAGTGCTGGCTCGTAACCCCAGCAACTCGGACGCTTGGGAGGGGCACTCGCGTGCGGCGCTACGGCTGGGCGACTCGGTGGGCGCGATAGCGGCCGGCCGCCGAGCCCTCGACTTGGTGCCGGAAAATCCGGAGCTGCGCTCACTCCTGGATCGGATCGCACCGGACTGGAGCCGTCCGGCTACCCGGCGCGCGGTCCGCCCTTCGGCTTTGCAGCTGGTGGCCAGGACCCGCGGCCGCAGGTTCGAGGTGGCGGACCGTAGTGGCTGGCGTCCCTTCTACCTCCGGGGCGTGAATCTGGGAGTCGCGTTGCCGGGGCGATATCCCTCCCAGTTTCCAACCGACTCCGCCCTGTACGCCGAATGGCTGGACACTCTCGCCGGCATGCACGCAAACACCCTTCGGCTATACACTATCCTGCCACCCACATTTTACCGGGCACTCCGAGCCTGGAATCTCACCCATCCGGACCGCGTGCTGTGGCTGGTGCATGGGGTCTGGACGGAGCTCCCGCCGCGTCATGACTTCGACAATGCCGGGTGGAAGGGTGGGTTCCAGGCCGAAATGCGGCGAGTGGTCGATCTGGTTCATGGAGGCGCCATGATTCCCGCTCGACCCGGACACGCCGCCGGCCAGTACGACGCGGATGTGTCGCCCTGGACACTGGCCTACATCATAGGACGGGAGTGGGAACCGTTCGCGGTGAAGGCATTCGATAAGGGGAAGCCGCCCGGGTCGTACAGCGGACAATATCTCAGGATCCGGCGGGGCCCCGCGATGGACCTCTGGATGGGACGGCAGTGCGATTACATGCTGGCCTATGAAGCCGACACCTACAACGCGCTGAGGCCCATCGCCTACACTAACTGGCCGACTCTGGATCCGCTTAGTCATCCCACTGAGGCCACGATAGCGGAGGAGGCGCGCTGGCGCCTCCGTTCCGGGCGGAAGTCAGTCGCGAAAAAGCTGGAATACGAGAACGATGCGATCTCCCTCGACCCCAACCTGGTGGAGCCCACCCCAGCCAACCCGGCCGGCTGGTTCGCCAGCTATCACGCCTACCCCTACTACCCCGACTTCATAATGCTCGACCCGGGGTACCGTCAGGCACGGTCGTCCGAAGGGAGGTCGAGCTACTTCGGGTATTTGCGAGAGCTGGTCCAGCATCACAAGGCGATTCCCACCATTATCTCGGAATACGGTGTTCCCTCGAGCCGTGGAATGGCGCACCGGGATCCTGCGGGCTGGAGTCACGGTGGGCACGATGAGAGAGGTATGGCTGCCATCGATGCCCGGCTTACCCGCGAGATCCGGGAGGCCGGCGCAGGGGGAGGGATTCTGTTCGCTTGGCTCGACGAGTGGTTCAAGAAGAACTGGGTCGTGATCGACTACGAGATTCCCCTCGATAACACCCGCCTCTGGCACAATGTGATGGACGCAGAGCAGAACTACGGCATCCTGGGACAATACGCCGGCGAGGCAAACCGGACACCGCGATTGGGCGGCGATCCGGCTCGGTGGCGAGCGCTCGCAGCGGTGCAGAGCGACGGCCCTGGCGGTTCAGGGGGGAAGCTGCGGGTGATTCGAGCCGGTGCGGACGAGTCGTACTACTATCTGGCCGTCGACCTGGCGCCGGGGCGCTTTCCCTGGGCGCTCATGGGACTTCAGATCGCCATTGACACCTACCTGCCACGGGTGGGGCAGCACCGGCTTACCCGCACCGGGCTGCGGAGCGAGATCGGCTTCGAGTTTCTGGTCGATCTCCCCGCGCCTGACAGCGGCAGAATGCTGGCGACCCCGGACTATAATCGGCATGCCGCGAAGCTGGATCCGGTTACCGGCGACGACTACGGGCAGTTCGCCCGCAGGCCGGTTATCACCCGGGACCGCGAAGATGGGCGATTCGATTCCCTCTTTGTGATCACCAACCGAGCCCGCTACGCGCGAGATGGGACCTTCTTCCCTGCCGGCGGATACGACCGCGGGAAGTTGGAGTACGGCACCGAGGACCGGTCGACACTTGCCGACTGGTATCTCGACGAGCTCGCCGGCCTGCTCGAGCTTCGTATACCGTGGGACCTGCTCAACGTTACCGACCCCTCCAGTCGTACTCTGCTGTTCGACCGAGACTCGACCGGACCCCTCGGAACGGCGCGGGCGAAAGATTTCCACGTCGGTGTGGCCATGTATCAGAAGGGGGATAAGGCGGGAATGGTCAGCACGTTGCCTGCGGTCGAAGGGAAAGTCTGGCGGGTGACGGCGTTTCCTCCCTGGCGCTGGGCCGGCTGGACGGAGCCGCGGTTCCACACCCGGCTCAAGCCGGTCTACGATAGCATCAAGGCTGTATGGGGGGTTGCTCCTTTCCGAGCGCCAACTCGACCCGTGCCGCCAGCTCCTTCAAACTGAACGGCTTCACCACGTAGTCCACCGCCCCGCCCCGCAGTCCATTCAGGACGTCTCGCTCGTGTCCCTTGGCAGTCACCATGATGACCGGCACCGCACGAAGAGCCGGATCCAATTTGAGCCGCCGCAGCACTTCGAATCCACCCAGCCCGGGCATCATGGCGTCCAGCATGATCAGATCGGGAAGCTCCCGCTTCACCAGCTTCATGGCCTCCTCCCCATCCCGAGCCCGGATCACCTGGTGGCCGCTGTTCGTGAGCTTGAACGCGATCATGTCGGCGATCTGCTTCTCATCCTCGGCCACCAGAATCTTCGCCATCACGCGGGCTCCGCCGGGACCCCCGCGTCCGGCACCCAGACCGGAAGCGTCACCCGGAAGCGACTGCCCTCACCGGGGCGGCTGTCTACTTCAATGGTCCCATGATGTCGCCCGACAATAGCCATGGCTATGACCAGACCGAGTCCGGTGCCTCCCGCCTCGGTAACCACCGAGCTTTGGCCGCGAAAGAAGCGGCTGAAGAGCTGGCTGTGCTCTTCCGTGCTGAGCCCGATGCCGGTGTCGTGCACGGTAACCTCCACCCCCGCCTGGGTGACCGCCGCCAGAATGCCAACTTCGCCTCTCGGGGTGTACTTGATGGCATTGGAGACCAGGTTGCTGAAGACCTGGACCAGACGGGCGCTGTCGCCTTGCACCCACGGCAACGAGGGGACCTCGTCCCGGAAGACGAGGCCTTTGGTGTGGGCCATGGTCCGAAAAGTAGATGCCACGTCGTCCAGAACCGTAGCAAGATCGAGCGGCGACAGCCGAACCTCGAGCCGTTGCGACTCGATCAGGTTCATGTCAATGAGATCGTTGATGAGCACTCCGAGCTTATCGGAGTTCCGGGCTGCAATCTGAAGGAACTCACGCTGGGTGTCGTTGACGGATCCGGCATCGCCTTCCGCGACCAGCTCGATGAACCCCTTGATGGCGGTCAGGGGCGTGCGGAGCTCGTGGGAGACTGTCCCGATGAAGTCGTCCTTCATGCGGTCCAGCAGCTTGCGGTGGGTGACGTCGCGGGCGATGGTAGAAGCGCTCACGATTTGGCCGCTCTGGTCCAGAATGGGTGAGACGGTCAGCGAGACGTCAATCCGGCGACCGTCCTTGGTGAGGTTGACGATCTCGAGGCGGCTGACCCGCTCTCCGTTTGCGATCTGGCGGAAGAGGTCCCCGTCGTTGTGGCGGCGACCGTGGAGCATGGAGACGTGCTGTCCTACCGCTTCAGCCCGGGTGTAGCCATATAGTTTTTCCGCGCCCGGGTTCCAGGTCATGATCCTGCCTTCCAGCGTGGTGGCGAGAATTGCGTCGTCGGAGGACTCGACGATGGCCGCGAGGTGCTGGATGGCTTGCTCCATTTGGGTACGAGTCTCAATCTCCTGGCTGAGCGTCTGATTGGTTGCCTCGAGCGAGCGGGCGCGACGGCGAGATATCTGGCCCTCTCGCACCGACCAACCCAGCAGGATTGCCGTCAGGAGACCGGTGGCAAGCGTGAGATTGGGCAGCGCCGGTTCCGGCGCCGCTGCAGGAAGCCGAGCTCCGAGGGCTGGGGCAGGGTCATTGAGGAGGGCATACCACATGCACAGAGTCACGGTTACGACGGCAACCGACGCCACCACGGCAAGCCAGGTGGGGCCTTCGCGTGATTCGGGCGCCGCCGCGTTCCAGGCGAGCCCCACGATACCTCCGCCAAGGAGGGTAAACCCGATGGCGGTGTGCACCCCCATTGGGTTGAAATTGCTCCAACCGTAGGCGCCCGAAACTTCTGTCGCGTAGCCGACCAGCGCAGCGGTGCCGAGAGCGATGACAACCGCTCCCAGAAGCGCGGGACCCACGTGCCAGTGCCGAAACGGCGGCCGGCAGGCTAAGCCGAGTAGGGCCGCGCCAACGAGTGTCAGCGCCGTGGCACTGTTGGGGCCCATCCGGCCTGGATAGGTGACGCCGGTCATGATGTAGGTCTCGACCAGAAGTTGATCGATCCCCAGATCGCTTCGAAACACATACTGAAAGAGCGTGGCCGCGCCGATAAGTCCAGCCAGAGCCCCAAGCAAGGCTGTGGGGCGACGGAGGCCGAGGGCAGCAGAAAGAAGAGCAGCCCCACAGATCATGAAGCCCAGCGCCGTGTTGTACTGCATTGCGGGAAAGCCAGGTAGCACCTGGATCAGGGCGACCGCCACCGTCAGCCAGCCGGCAACAACCAGCCCGCCTAGCGCCGCAGCGCTCGCACCGGACGCCGCCGCAATCAGAGCGCCGGTGCTCCGCGGATCGGCCGGCGTAACACTCAGCTGGCTCATGCTGCGCCGATACCCTTCCGCTCCATAGCGCCCCAGGACAGATCACCACGCAGGTATTCCCAGAAAGCCCGCACCCGCCACCAGACCGTGAGCTGCCGGAAGCCGAAGTTCTCCATGACCGCACCGACCAGGAGGCGCCCGAGGTCGAGAACGCTGGGATAGCGGCGGAAGGCAAGATCCTCGAGCAGCACGGCGAGGGCCGAGACCAGGACCATGTACATGATCGCAAGCACGAAGAAGGTCCATGCTCCGGCGGGGCTCAGGAGTCCGAGGGCCCACAAGACCGGCAACAGGATGTAGCCCGACAGCTCGACCAGGGGACTCAGCATCTCAAACACCACGAATCCGGGCAGGGAGATCATGCCGACCGAGCCGTACCGCGGACGTCCGATCATGGCACGGTGGCGCACGAGCGTATCGATCAGCCCCCGCTGCCACCGGGTGCGCTGCCGGCGGAGCACGCGAAGGCTCACCGGCACCTCGGTCCAGCAGATCGGATCGGGGACGAAGCCGATTCGGTAAGGCTGCTGCCGCTCTCGACGGTACCGGTGCATTCGCACCACGAGCTCCATGTCTTCACCGACAGAATCCACGGCGTAGCCCCCGGCGAGCACCGCGGCTCGTTTATCGAACAGGCCGAAGGCACCCGAAATGACCAGCAGGCTATTGCCGGTACTCCACCCCATGCGCCCAAAGAGGAACGCCCGGAGATATTCCACGGTCTGAATCAGTGGCAATGCACGCCGGGGCAACCGCACACTGTGTACCCGGCCGCCGTGGATATCACATCCGTTGGCCACCCGCACCACTCCGCCGGCCGCGATGGTGATGCCAGGAGCGTCGACAAAGGGACGCACCAGGCGCAGCAACGCATCCGGCTCGAGAATGGAGTCCGCGTCGATGGCACAGAAGAGTGGGTAGAGACTGAGATTGAGGCCTGCGTTCAGGGCGTCGGCCTTTCCCCCGTTCTCCTTATCTATCACGACCAGGTTCGAGTACGTGGGGGACTCGTATACGCCACGGATCGGCTTGCAATGCAGAGAGCGATCGAAGCTCCGGGCGCTCCGTCTGAGGTCGAAGGCATCGAACAGGCGGCCGAGGGTCCGGTCGCTGGATCCGTCATTCACCAGAATGACTTCAAAGAGCGGGTAGTCCAGCATGAGCAGCGAGCGGACGTTGTCTACGACGTTCGCCTCTTCGTTGAAGGCGGGAGCGAGCACCGAGATCGGCGGCGTCAGGGGGGAGCGAAGCAGCCTGCGCTGGTCAGGGCGCCGAACCTCCTTGACCGCCCGCATGGTATGCCAGAACCCCGCGACGGTGAGGAGGAGATAGTACGAGTTGATAGCAAAGAAGAACAGCAGAATGAAAAGGCTGTACCACTCCAGCGCTACTACCCCGTGAGTCCATATCATGGTAGGGCCGGGACGGCATCGCCCCGCTCCAGGAGATATCGGGCCATCTCCTGAACCAGTGGCTCAGGATCGTGCAGCGCGCTGGCTAAAGCTTGGTCTCCGGTAGGCCCCACCTCTGCCAGCGCCACGGCTGCGTAGAAGCGAACCCACCAGTGCCGATCCCTGAGCGCAGCCGCAAGCCGGGGCACCGAGGCGGCGCCTCCGAACAGGCTCAGGCCCTTGGCCGCCTGGCAGCGAACTTCCCAGCGCACGTCATCCAGGCGAGAGTGAAAAGTCTCCAGAAACCTGGGGTCGCCGAGCGCCGCGGCGGCCTTGACGCTCTTGACGCGGACCTCCGAATCCAGATCGCTCATGCCGCTCATCAGAAGGTCGGCTCCGGTGGTAATCCTCAGCCAGCCGATCAGCTGCACCGCGGCGAGACGGCCGGACCGGCTTGCAGTGGTCTCGGCATATCGCAGGAGGGTACCCGCAATCTCACGGCCTCGCTCCGCCAGCACCTCCTGGACCCGGTTCGCCACCAGGACGCTCCGGTCTCCGAGGAGAGGCACCAAGCCGGCAACGGATGCCGGAGTACCCACCTGCCCGATGGCCCATATCGCGGCCTGCCGGACCCGGACGTCAGGGTCCCGAAGGGCACGCACCAGGGCTGGAATGGTTTCAGCAGAGTGAATCAGGCCCAGATCGGCCGCAGCGTTCGCCCGCTGGGTCGGGCGCCAGGAGCTGAGTCGATCGACATCCGCTTTGAGGTATCCCAGGTCGCGGTACAGGGTCGCGATGGCCTCGGCGCTGTCTCCTCGGAGATCGAGGGCCAGGCCCAGCAGGATCGTCCGTACCAGCTTGCGGTCGAAGCGGCCGAGCCCTCCGAAGTCGCTCGAGTCGACAGGCGAGCCCTGTATCGCCTGGAAGAGCACCTGGCTGAGCACAGGTAATCGTCGCGCCGTGCGGACGGCCGCGACCGCCGCGGCCGCTCGCTGGATCAGGAGTAACAGGGCCAGGAGGATGACGGCTCCCGCTAGTACGAGCACGCCGGTCCTCAACGGCTCCAATGCAACCGCAGGTGCCATTCAATGAGTGCCTTGAAGAGATGCGACCGATCACTGCCGGGGGGAGCGAGTGGGCCTAATCTTGCAAGGCAACTTCCGTTCCCCACCCCAGCTGTCTCAGACTGGCAGGCAAGCCGTTGGTCTATAAGGTATTGATCCGTACATCGAGACCTATCCACCGGTGCGCACGACAGAGTCCGTGCAAAACGCGTCCGATCCCTCGGAGACGCGGCCTTCTGGCTGCGCTACTCCTCTTCGGAATTACGCCGCTCGCTGCCCAGCAGAGAGGGGCGGACTCAGCGTGGAATCAGGGCAACTACGAGGCGGCGCGAGCCGGCTACCTCCAGGTTCTGCGCCAGAACCCGTCGGCTGCCCGAGCGAATCTGAGGTTGGGAATCATGCTCTCGTGGGAGGGCAAGCTCGATTCGGCTCTCGTCTTCATCGCACGGGCACGCGCTTCCGACCCCGCTGACATCGACATGCGGCTGGCCCACGCCCGGGTTCGCTCCTGGGACAAACAGTACGATGCGGCCATCGCGCTCTATGACAGTGTGCTGTCCGGCCAGCCCGATCTCCGTGAAGCAGAGCTGGGGAAAGCCCAAACGCTCTCTTGGGCGGGGAAACTGGACGAGGCGGAAGCGATTTACCGCAGGATGATCGGCAGGAACCCCTCCGACCGTGAGGCGCTCCTGGGTCAGGCCCAGGTGAGCGCCTGGCAAGGGGATTTCTCAACCGCTGAGCAGCTCTATCGGGCCATCCTCACGCGCGACCCCCAAAATGCCGATGCGCAGGCTGCATTGGGATACGTCTACTACTGGCGGGGACAGGTAGGCGCCGCGCGCAGACAGGCCAGGGCCGCCCTGGCTGTGGATTCGACTCATAAAGCCGGGCTGGCGTTGCGCCGGACCATTGAGGAGGCCACCCGGTCCGCGGTGGAGGGAACAGCCGGGTGGGGCAACGACTCGGACCACAACACCAGCTTCTGGCAATCCCTGAGCGCCACCGCGTCGCCCGGCGCGGGTGTTGGGATCTTCGGTTCGGTCAGCGCGCTCGAGGCCAGCGACCCGGTCCTCGAGGGCAGTAGCGTGGGAGGCGAGGCCGGGCTGTCGGTGGGTCTGGGACGCTTTCAGCTCACGGGCGCGGCCGGGGCGCGCAGGCTATTCCCCGAGGTGGCTGAGCCGAGAACCGCCGCCACTTACCGGGCTCGGCTGGGCTACCGTCCGGCACCCGGGTTCGGAATGAGCGTCGGCTACTCGCGCGCGCCGTTCGACGAAACCGCCTCCCTCATGGAGCGCGGTCTCGACCTCGAGCTGGTGGAGGGCGGGTTCGATGCTCGCCCCTTTGCCGGCTTCAGCGTCTTTGCCACGGGAAGCGGGCTCTGGCTGAGCGACGGGAACACCCGCACGGGAGTAGTGGCGGGGCTCACCCAGAAGCTCCATCGGCGGTTCTCGGTGGGCTTATTCGGCCGAACCCTGAGCTATGAAGAGAGCGGAGTGGGCTACTTCTCACCCGATCGATTCTCGGTGCTGGAGGCAACCGCGGGCTACACCATCGAGACGACGTCGTGGAACGGGCGCCTGGGCGGAGGACTGGGTGCCCAGCAGATCGGGGAGGGAGGAGCAGCCCAGAGTGAGTGGCATATCGAGGGCCGGTTGGCCCGGCGCTGGGGTGGAGGCAATCGAGTAGAGGTATTCGGCCTCGTCACCAACAGTGCAGTCAGCTCGACCAGCGGCGCGTTCCGGTATCGATCGGCGGGGCTGACCGTGAGGTTAGTGCTCTAGCGGTAACTCCGCGTCTCTCCATTCCTCTTTCCCCCCAGGGAACTCCTTCACATTGGTATAGCCCAGCTCCACCAGTTCACGGGCGGCGTTCCCGGCGGCGTGACACGTGGGGCTCGCACAGTAAACGACGATCTCGGCGTTGCGGTCAGGGAGCCGCTTCGGTGCCAGCTGGGCCACCTGAATCGGCGGCAGGTTGATCGCCCTGGGCAGATGTCCCTCACGATAGTTGGGCGGCGGCAGGGCCTCGACCAGGACGAAGTCGTCCCCCCGGTCGAGCTTGGCCTTGAGGTCCTCGCGGGAGATCAGCGGAATCTTCGTGTGCGGCATCATGCCTCCCCAGGCTGACGTGACCGTGGACCGACCTCCGAATGTAGAGCCTATAGGCCTCGGCCGCTGCTAGGGTATTGGGACGTAGGTCTCGAAGAAGCCGGTGCCGGAATCCGCGACGGTCTCCCCCGCCACCTGGCCTGCCAGGCGGAAGTGTCCCCGCATCTGGAGAAAGCTCCGGCCGAACTTGCTCGCCCTCATCTCGGTAGCCAGCACGTCACCGACCTGCACCTCGATCCGCACCGTGTCCGCCTCGCGGGTGCCCACCAGGGCGAATCGCTCAGGGGCGCTGGTTCGCCGGGATCCGGAAACGGGGCGGGCTCCCTGGTATCGGATCGTGGTGAATCGCAGGACCTGCTTCACTCCCAGCGAGTCGGCCAGGGTAAGAAAGAAGGGCGACGTTACCCTCGAGCCCGCTATGACCCGGTCTCGCTCCGGACCGTAGACACCGCCGTATAGCAGGCTCAGCCGGGTGCCACGCGCGGCCCCCCATTCCCAAGTCACGTCCCGCCAGACCCCCCAGTTGTGGTCGTGGTAGGCCTGCGCTCCGGTGAAGCGGTCACACCGGCCGGCGACGCAGATTGTTCCGGATGCCTTCGCGTCGAGCGCGGGCACCACGTATCCAGACAAGAAATCGTGGTCGTGCAGCTCGACTGGTGGGAAGTAACGGTTCGAAGCGGGAGACAGCGTGACGTCGATGGTCACCTCTCCCGCACTGCCCGGCACCCGCGCCTTCAGGCGGTAGATGCCATCCCGCTGCCGGACGGTGTTTCCGCCGATAGTCAGGCCAGCGCCGGCCGTGTCGAACTGAACCTGGCTCGAAGGAGCCTGCAGGGTGAACCGTTGGTGGGGACCGCCGGCCCGCCGGCGGGTGACGAGAAGCTGACCGCCCCATTTGCCGCTGGGAACCTCTCCGCCAACCAGATAGGTGATGTACCACCATTCGTCCGGCGCCGTGACCAGATTGAAGTAGTGCCACTCACCCCAAGTGGAGTCGGGCCTGGGCGGCACATGAAACCGGTCCATCTCGTTGTAGAGCCGGTGGGCGGTCGGAGCGATGTAGCTCGAGTCGGCCGGGGAATCATCCCAACGTCCCGAATGCAGGGCAATGCCGGAGCCCACGGCCATTGCACGGCTCGGAATCTCGCCGCCGGCCCTGACCGTGATGGTCCGGTTCCGGCGACGGAGGTAGATGAGCTTCCCCTCGATAACGGGCGAAACCGTTTGCACCAGATGGCTTTGCCTCGGCCCGCCTATGGTCTGGCGGGTGAGAAAGCGAGCCCGGTCGATTCCGAAGAACATCGCGCCCATCCCTCCGGTGCGCATGGCCTCGACGTCGATCCCTTGAGGCAGCACAGTCACCTCGCCGCCGCCGATCAGGGTGACGTCGCGCGACTGATCCAGCATCGCCTCGCCGACGGAGAGCAGCACGATCATCACACCTACGCCCAGCGCGAACCCAAGGAGGAGAAAGACGGCTCGGAGCTTCCGGACCAGCAGATGGCGGAACGCGAGGGTGGTGATCACAGCGGGGCGGCGGGACGGCGGGGCGGCGGGACAGCGGCTTCGGGCAGCGCTCCGGCGTGAGTAACGCAGCCGTCCAGCATGTGGATCACCCGCCCGGCCTGAGCGGCTAAGTGTTCGTCATGGGTGACGACAACGAGCGTCGTTCCGTCCTGGTTCAGGCGCCGGAACAGGGACAGGATCTCTGCACCGGTCCCCGCGTCCAGCTCACCGGTGGGCTCGTCGGCCAGCAACAGCACCGGCCGGTTGGCGAGCGCGCGTGCGATGGCCACGCGCTGCATTTCGCCACCCGAAAGCTGGGTTGCGCGGTGGCCAGCCCGGTGCTCCAGCCCTACATAAGCCAGCAGCTCCAGCGCCCGCGCTCGCCGTTCCTTGCCCGGGACGCCAGCCTCGGCCATCGGCAGCTCCACGTTTTCTCGGGCGGTGAGGACCGGCAGAAGATGAAACCGCTGGAAGATGAAGCCGAGCCGGGTAAGCCGCAGACGGGTCAGCTCCCGGTCCGAGAGCGAGTCGAGCCGGGTTCCGAGGATCTCGACTTCTCCGGCGGTGGGAACGTCGATACCGCCGATCAGCTGAAGCAGGGTGGATTTTCCACTCCCCGACGGACCGGCGATGGCCACGTACTCGCCGGACCGGACCTCGAGTGACACCCCCCGAAGAGCCTGCACCACCGCCTCATTCAGGGGGTAGTCCTTGCGAAGATTCCGGCCAGTTAGGACCGGGGGGCGGGTCATGTTGCCTCGGAGCGCAGCGTGGCCGCTATCGGTGCGCGCGCAGCCAGCCAGGCGGGATAAAGCCCGGCAAGAGATCCCGTCACCATCAACACCAGCCCGGCCGTGACGAGGCTCCCGCTGCGAGGTACGAAGAAGGAGAAGGCGGCTGGAAGCCCCGGAAAGCTGGTGAGAATGCTGTCTAAGTATCGTGCGGTGCCCACTCCCAGGGCGATGCCGAGCGCCGCTCCAACGACGGTAAGCACCGTGCCCTCGATGAAGACCTGACGCACGACTGTCGAGCGAGCGATGCCGATGGCCCGCAGCGTGGCAATCTCACCGAGCCGCTCGTTTACCGTGATCGTGAGCAGGGTGGTGATCAGGAGGACCGTGACGATCAGACTCATTGTGGCGAGGATGTAGGAGAGCTGGCGGAAATACACCAGCCGCTGCTTGAAGAATCTGACCAGGTCCGCCACGCTGTTGACCTCGAGCCGGGGGAATTTCTCCCGCAGCCGGTCCGCCACGGCTGGGACTGCGGCATCGTTCCGCACTTTGACCAGCAGCAGGGAGGCCCTGTCGTCCCGTCCACCTGAGGCCAGCGCCTGCATGACCGGCAGGATCATTCCGATGGAAGGCTGGCCCCGATAATCGTAGACCCAACGCGCGATGCCGCGCACCACGGGCCGCCGGCTCACTCCCGCGGCGGCTACCTGCGGATCGAGCCGGCTGACCAGGCTCACGGTGTCTCCTACTTCAGCTCCCAGAAGGCCGGCGGCGGCCGCGCTCAGAAGCACCCCCAGGGTGTCATCAGGCGTGAGGTCGCGCCCACGCTCCATCTGGTAGACTCCCTGGGCTTCGGGCTGAATGCCGTAGCCCACCAGCGTGACGAGCGAGTCCCCGCTGCGGCCGTACAAGGACGTTCCCAGAACCGCGCCGGCCGACTCAATGGCGGCATCGCGACGCAGCTCGACCACCACGCTGCCGGCCCGATCGAGGGTGGCCTCGGTGTCGAACGGGAGAGTGCCCTTGGGCGTCAGCCGGATCTGGTACCCCTTGGCCAGAAGCAGCTCGGCAAACGACTTCTCGATGCCTCCGCTGAGCATGACCATGTCCAGGAGCATCGCGGCCGAAATGGCGATGCCACTGACGGCGAGGAAGGTCCGCAACCGCTGGCGAACCAGGCTCTGGAGGGCCCAACCCAGTCCGCTCATCCGCGTCCCCAGAGCACCAACGGGCGGGTGTGAACCAGGCGCCAGGCAGCCACCGCCCCGGCCACGATGCCAAGGACGAGGGACAAGGCTACGCTGAAGAGAACGATCTTCGGCGTGATCAGGGAGAACGTGAGACGGGTATCGAAAAATCGCCTGTAGTAGGCGTTGGTGGCCGCGCCGGCGAGATACGCCAGGCCCGATCCGGCCACCGATCCTAATGCGGCAATGAGCGCTGCCTCGAGCAGCAGGGCGCCGAAGATGGTCCGGCGGCGTACTCCCACGAAGCGCATGACCGCCGCATCCAGCCGCCGCTCTTCGACCTTGAGCAGCATGATGCACAGAAGAAAGACGGCGCTGGCCACAATGGTGATCACCGCAATGGCCCGATGAAACCGGCTCACCACAAGAAAGGTCTGGGAGGACTCCGACGCGATTGCCTGGGAGCTGTAGGCCCGATACCCGAAAGCGGTGCGATTGAGGGCCGCCGCGGCAGCCTCCGGCAAGACCCCGGGCCGGAGCCCCACTCCATACCGGTCCACCCGGTCTGGAGCCCCGAGCAGGGCGGCCAGGTCGGGCAGGTGCAGGCGGACATGGCGCTCCCGCTTGGCAATCTCGGCCGGATCCGGCCTGGGCTCGTAGATTGCCGTGACCACCCCTAGTTTGGTGATCGAATCCACCGACGGGCCTATCCGGAGTGTGTCTCCGACCGAGAGATCGAGCTCCTCGGCCAGGCGGCGCTCCACCGCAACCTCGGAGACCTGTGCCCCGGCCGAGCCAGCGCCGATAATCATCAGGACTGTCGCGAGGATCCGGGGTCGCAGGGCGTAGGGTCCCATTGTTTTCTCTCAACTCCAGTACGAATGAGCGGCTGTACCTGTTAAAGTAGTTGTGCCGGCCGGCGCGCCGGGCAGGCAACCTCAAGTGAGGAACAGGCATGGAGTCCCAGATCCACCCGAAGGTCGCGGTCTTGGGAATGAGCGAAACCGGGCGCGGTTGGGCTACGCTCGTGTCCGCCGCCGGCTGGCCGCTTACGATCTACGACCCGGATGCCGCGGTACTGCAGAGCGCCGGCGAAGAAATAGCCAGCCGAAAACGACACTCGCTAGGGTCCGGCATCCAGATGGTACCGGATGAGGGCGACCCGCTCCCCGGAGCACCGCGCCAGGGGCGGAGCCTGCTCAACTCGGTGACTGACGCCGATTGGATCATCGACGCGACCACCAGTGACCTGCTCCACCGCCAGCGGCTCCTGGAGCAGGTGGAAGGCGTAGCTCGCATGGCCGCGGTGATGACCTGTAGCGGGCCCGGCCTGTCGCCGACTGAGCTGTGCGCTCGGCTTCGCCGGCCTGCACGGCTGCTCGTGGCGCGTGGGTTCGATCCGATCGAGCACATCCCCGCGGTCGAGGTGGTCCCTGGGCCCCTGACGGATCGAGCCAGCCTGGACCTGGTCCGCGGCTGGCTCCGCCAGCTGGGCCGGATCCCCGTGATCCTCAAAAAGGAGATTCCCGGCAACGCCACTGGCCGGCTGACCGCCGCCCTATGGCGCGAGTGCATCCGGTTAGTCCTGGACGGGGTGCTCGAAGTCCGGGATGTAGACGCACTCATCTCGTCAGGGCTGGCGGCGCGACTGGCTGCGGCCGGGCCGTTCCAGACGACGTATCTCGAGGCTGGAGAGCGCCAGACTGCGCAGCTCAGCGCCTTACTCAGGGCACTGGAAACCCGCTGGGAAGGCGATACCGGATTCCAGCTACCCTCGGCCGAGCACCAGCAGCTGATTCGGCTGATCGAGCGGGCCTACGATGGCGAGGGTGACGTCCTGCGGGGTGCCCGGGATGAGCGACTGGCCGAGCTTCGGAGAATCGTGGGGTACTAGCGCTTGAAGGGATGCTCGAAGCTGAGGTAGAGGAACAGCGCATCCTCATCCGAGTCCGGTGACAGGGCAATCGTATATGCTACCCCGGGCACGATCTGCAAATCACCCGCCAGGTTGAATGCCCAGCGAACCCCGGGATTCAGGAATAGGAACTCCTCCCCCGCTGTCTGACCTTCTCCCACCACCGATTCGGTTCTAAGCCAGACCGTCTCCACCAGCAAATTGAGCGAAGGCTTGAGCAGCCAGATGACGCTTGCGCCGAGGTTGGCACTGGTCGCGGTCGCCTTGGCACCCAGGGGATTCCTGGCGGTGGGACTCACGGTGGCCCCCGCATTCCAGTTGGTGACGATCCGAGAGCTGAGTACGAGAGTCACCGGAAGGTTTGCCTGGAAACTCAGGCCGCCAGTACCCCGCTCCAATTCGTCGTCGCCCGTGGGGAGCAGAAGGCTGAAACGGGGAGCCACCACCGTGCGGGCTTCGGGGTTCCCAACCAGCTGGTAGCGATAGTTCAGAGCCACATCACCCAGCCCGGTGCCGGTGGCCTTGCTCGATTGAACCGGGATGGTATAGCCAAGCTGGTGACGGATGCCGCCCAGTGGCCACTCCTGGGTAAAGCTGTAGGCCCAGTTGCCGCCGGAGGTCCGGGCGAAGGTGCTGATGTGCTGAACGACGCCGTACTCCTGGTTGTAGGCCTCCTCGATGAGAAAGCTGTTGTCCTGGATCTGTGCGACCGATGCGGTTCCAGTGAAGAGGAAAAGGTGAACGGTAAACAGTAAACAGTGAATCGGCCGCGCCTTCCAGTCCCTCTTTACTGTAAACAGTTCACTGTTCACGCGTTGGTCTCACTGTTAAGCAAGCCACTGCCTGAACGTCCCGATGAGCAGCCACCCGTTCAACCCCATGATGATGATCGCAACCAGCCAGGCGGCGGCGGCCAGGGGAAGGCTGTTGACGAACGGGCCCATTTTACGGCGCTGACTGGTGAAGTACACCAGCGGAACGACCGCGAAGGACAGCTGAAGGCTCAGAATCACCTGGCTCAGGATGAGTAATCCGCCCGCGCCACGCTCACCGTACATAGCGGTTACGATGACGGCCGGGATGATAGCGATGAGCCGGGTGATCAGCCGGCGGAGCCAGGCCGGAAGCCGGATGTTGAGGAACCCCTCCATGACGATCTGCCCGGCCAAGGTCCCGGTAATCGTGGAGTTCTGCCCCGATGCCAGCAGTGCGACGGCGAATAGCGTACTCGCTATGGTGGTGCCCAGCAGCGGCGTCAGCAGTCGGTAGGCGTCGCCGATGTCGGCCACTTCCTGGTGCCCACTGTTATGGAATGTGGCAGCCGCCAGAATCAGAATGGCGGCGTTGATGAAGAACGCGAACAGCAGCGCCACGGTCGAATCCAGAGTGGCAAAGCGGATCGCCTCCCGCTTCGACTTGTCATCGGGCAGCACCTTACGGGTCTGCACGATGGAGGAGTGCAGATACAGGTTGTGCGGCATGACCGTAGCGCCAAGGATACCGATGGCGATGTAGAGCATGAGGGGATTGGTTACAATCTCCGTGGTGGGTAGCAACCCACCCACGATGGCGGCGATTGCGGGCTTGGCCATGAACAGCTCGATGGCGAAGCAGACGCCGATCGTGATGACGAGGGCGATGACGAAGGCCTCGAGCCAGCGGAACCCCTTGTGCTGAAGCAGCAGGATCAGCAATACGTCGAACGCCGTGAGGCACACGCCCCAGAGCAGGGGGATGCCAAACAGAAGATTCAGCGCAATGGCAGATCCGATCACCTCGGCCAGGTCGCAGGCCGCAATGGCGATCTCGCACAGCACCCACAGCACGAAGCTGACCGGACGCGAGTAGTGGTCGCGGCAGGCCTGCGCCAGGTCCCGGCCGGTGGCAATGCCCAGCTTGAGAGCGAGCGCCTGGAGGAGGATCGCCATC
>DATBSM010000051.1:0-21185 GCA_036559785.1 Gemmatimonadales bacterium | reverse complement strand
CGGGGACGACTCGATCGCCCAGCGTCTCGGGAATGCGGTAGGTGTAGGGGGTGGCGAGCGGGAGTGGGAGGGCGACCAGAGCGAAGCGGTCGCTCATCGCCGCCTGACGCCGAGACCCGCGCCCGAGGGAAGCGTCACCTGGCCGCCGTCGATGCCGGCCCCGATGAACGGGTCCTGGGCCAGGAGTGCTGCGCCGTCGAGATCCACGATGTCAACCAGGGGAGTGAAATGGGCCGCGGCGGTTATGCCGAGAGAGCTCTCGATCATGCAACCCACCATGACCATCATCCCGTGCGCCCGCGCAATGGCGATCATGCGGAGCGCCTCGCGCAGGCTGCCACACTTGGCCAGCTTGATGTTGATGCCGTCCACCTTGCCAACCAGAGACGGGATATCCTGCGAAGTGATGCAGCTCTCGTCCGCGATCACCGGAATGTCGGCCTGAGCGGTGATCGCGGCAAGGCCGTCGAGATCCTGCGGTGGGAGCGGCTGCTCCAGCACCGTGACCCCGAACTCGTCGAGGATCGGGAGCATGCGGATGGTGCCTTTGACGGTCCAGCCGCAGTTGGCGTCTACCCGGATCTCCTTGTCGGTTGCGCTTCGAATGGCTTGCAGGATCTCCACATCCCGGTCGGTACCGAGCTTGACCTTGAGGATCGGATACTGCTCCGCCTCCAGTACCTTCGCCCGGATCCGCTCGGGTGAATCGAGACCGATGGTGAACGTCGATTTCGGCGCCTTGCAGGGATCGAGTCCCCACATCCGGTAGACCGGCACACCGAGCCGCTTACCCGCCAGGTCGTGCAGGGCGGCAGAGAGGGCCGCACGTGCGGCGGCGTTTCCACGCAGCATCGTTTCCCAGCGTCGCTCGGCCTCTTCCATGTTGAGTGAGTCGTCGGGCAGCGCCGTGCGGTACACCTCGAGCGCGGCCAGCACCGAGTCGGCCGTCTCCCCATAGAACTTGCTCGGCGCTGCCTCGCCCCAGCCTTCCTGGCCATCGCCGTCGGTCAGGCGGACCCAGACCGTGCGATAGTCGCTCTGGCCCCCACGCGCGATGATGAAAGGGTGCTTGGTCTTCAGATGAAGCAGATCGACATCCATCCGCAATGGATGAGACAAGGGCATCCTCGAAGCTGAGAGACGGGACCGACGAACCGGCTGGATTATACGGCGCGTCGCGGGAGAGGCAACAGCCCGATCATTTCAACGCGCGGAGGTGGGCCAACACGCCATCGGCCAGGCGCTGGGGCAGGTATCCTCCCTCGAGCATACCCACGATCGGCACGGCGGGTAGTCGGTCCCGCAGCCGGGTGGTCCAGTCGGCGAAGTGCTCCGGCTCCAGGGTGAATCCACCCAACGGATCGCCCGCCATGGCATCGAACCCGGCCGATACCAGCACGACATCGGGCGTCCAGTCGGTCGTAGCCGCCACGATGGCCGCCCAGAGGTCGGTCACGTAGAGCGCGGGCGGCTTACCGGGACCCCGCGGCACGTTGAACACGTTTCCCACCCCACGCTCATCCGCGGCACCAGTTCCGGGATACCAGGGGTACTGATGCAGGGAGACGTAGCGCACCGCCGGATCGGTCTCCACCAGCGCCTGGGTCCCGTTGCCGTGGTGCACATCCCAGTCGATGATCAACACGCGCCGGCGCCCGGAGGCCTGGGCATGGCGAGCGGCCACGACCACGTTGTTCACCAGGCAGAAACCCATCCCCTTTGCGGCGAGGGCATGGTGACCCGGAGGGCGAATCGCGGCAAAGGCGTGTCCGTGTCCGGCGATCGCGTGATCCACCGCGGCAAGCACCGCGCCGGTGCCACCGACCACCGCCGACCAGCTGTCGCGGCTGAGGATGGTGTCGAGGAACAGCGCTCCCCCGCCCCGCGCGCTCATGCTTTCGAGTCTCGCCAGGTACGGCTCGGGATGCACCGCCAGCAGCGGCTCGCGCGAGGCGGGCCGGGCCTCTCGAACCTCCACCCTTGGTTCCCCTTTCAGGCGCTCGAGCACGGCGCGCAGACGAGCGGGGGTCTCGGGATGACCGGGGCCGGGATCGTGCTTGAGACAGTTGGGGTGGGTGAAGACCGGGACCGGCATACTTAAGAAACGTAAGCGGTGAGCGGGAAGAGAAAAGCGTGAGCGGGTTTGAAGTGTCGACACGGCCAGGTGAGCTCCCGCTTACCGCTCACGTTTTGCTTTTCCCCCTCACGATTTCCCGCAGCGCACGCGCCTCCTCGCTCAGCGCCCGCCGCGCCGCCAGGATGTCCTCCAGCCGGCGACGGTACCAGCGGCGATAGAGGAGGAGCAGACCCGAGGAGACGAAGAAGACCAGCCCCACCGGTATGAGCACCACGCGTCCGCTCATGTACCCGAGCCCCGCGAGCGCCAGACCGTCGAACGCGAGCACGGCGGCAGCGACGAGGGTCAGCGTGCTGCCGACCTTTGGTGAGATCGACACGGCTCGGCTACCGCACCGGCCGGCGCCGGCGGGAAAGCACGATGAGGGCTCCGTTCTGCACCAGGCCCGCCTCAGCCATGGAGCGGGATTCGTCGCCCAGAGCCGCGCCCCGGTACTTGAGCAGATACTCGGCCGGGTCACGGGTCACGTGGGTGAGGCCGAGCGCCTGGCGCTTGAGCTCGGCCAGAGGCGTCGCGCCCGGTAGCTCGAGGAACACCTCGTCCCAGGCATCCTCCACCATGACCCGCACCGCCAACGCCCCGCTCACGCGACGTGCTCGGCGGGGAGAGGCAGGGTCGAGAGAAATCGGTCGACCACCTGGTCAAAGAGCAGAGTGGATGCCCGCACCCTGGTGCCTCGAGGATCCGGCCACACGGCCAGCGCGATCTCCTCCCCACCCTGCCCCCGCAGGGTCACGAAGTTCGGCCCTTCCTTCTCCGGGTAGGCCGCGTTCAGGGGCACCCGCTCGGCAAAGAACCGTTTGGCCTGGTACAGCACCTCGGCCCCGCCCAGCGTCGTTGTCGCTTCATAAACCATGGGATTAGCGCCTTGCCGTGGGGGACGGAATCTGGAGTACGGTGATACCGGTTGGCTGTCCCGGGATCGAAACGCTTCCCACCAATTTCCGGGCGGCGAGATCGATCACATCCACGGCCCCAGGATCGGCGCCGATGGACTCGGACGACACATAGGCAAGGCGCCCGTCAGGCGAGTAGGCGACGCCGTGCACGATCTTCTTGCTGGTGGGAATCCGGGCGATCTCCGTCAATTTGACCGCGTCGACCAGGCTCACACTCTGCTCTTTCTTGTTGGTGACCAGCACCAGCTTGCCGTCCGGGGAGGGCTCGACGTTATAGGCCCCTTTGCCGACCGGGATTTCCCTTATCAGGGTGAGCGTGGCGGCATCCCAGACCTGGAGACTGTTGCCGTAGTTGCAGGCGACGTACAGCCGTTTGTCGTCGGGTGATACAGAGATGAAGGTCGGAGAACACTCCTTGGACACCCCCCCCACCAACGGCGCCGCCGGCCCGTGCGCCGGCCCGGTACTGGCCATGACGTGACCTTCACCCGTCTTTGCCCGGCGCGCGATTCTGAAGCTGGCGACGTCGAGCTGGAGAATCTCATCGCTGTGCATGCAGGACACGTAGATCCGGGTACCCGCATGATTCGACCTCACCCCGTGCGGCATATCGCACGCGGGGATGTCGGTGATCTTGTTCATCGACGGAGTATGCACCACCGTGACCACATTCACCCGGGGGTGGTCGCCATGAAAATCCGAGTTGGCCACGAACGCGAACTGGCCGTCGGGAGTCAGGGTGATCGTAGTGGGGAACAGCTCCACCTGGGCTCGCCCGAGGAGCGAGTCGCCCAAGGCATCCATTTTCCACAAGGAGCCGAACGGCGTGCCATGCGCCACGGTGATGTAATAGCTCTTCTGATCGGGCGCCACCGTAATGTTATGCGGGCCGTCGATGTCGGTCGGCATGACGCCGACGGGCACGACGCGATCGACAGAAAGGCGATTGCCGTCCGGCTTGAGCCAGGTGGCCACATCGCCGGACTCGCTCACCACCCCGATACGATACCCGGGGTCGCCCGTCTGCGATTGCACTGGACTCGCAATCAGAAGGCCCAGCAGGACCAGATTCCGTTTCATCTCTGCTCTTCCTTCGCGTGGTCGAGGCTTGTCATGGCTGGGAAGATACCTGCCTAAGAAACGACCTGCACGCTGGCCTGAAACACACCGGGCCGCCCAAAGAAGTCACGCACTCCCGGCTTACGCCGCAACACCACGACCAGGTCTCCCGGCGGCGGATCCGTTACGCCCTCGACTGTCAGGAAGCAGGGGAGCTCGGCGCCTGCGGGCGGCGCCACCCGATAGCTGCGGCCCTGCCAGACGAAGGTCACGGCCGGCGGAATGGAGCCCACCACCTGATCGATGAAGACGTCATCCTCGACCCAGTAGTTTCCGTCCGATTGGACCTCGCCGCTGAGAAAGAAGGTGGGATCAAACGACTCCTGGTCGTGGCGCGCGAAGTTGTGCTCGACTGCCCAATCGAACTCCTCCAGATCGGGCGCCCGAGCTCTCCACTCGAGATGGTGCCGCAGCTCGTGAGTGAGGGTTTCCCAGGCTTCCAGCCGCCAATCGAAGTCGCCCTGCTCCCCGGCCAGCGCCGCGAATGACCCGTAGTACAGAACGATCCGGCTCTGGAGCCCTTCGACGCCACTGCCCAGCTCCACCGGCAGGGGAATGCATTCACCCAGGGTGTAGACTTCCTCCCGATCCGGGTGCGGTACCACTCGGGGAGACACCACGACCTCCGCGATGCCCTCGAAGAAGTTCACCGGCACTTCGTCGGAGAGGCGGCGGACCATGGCTTCGAAATCGGAGAGACGCATGAAGGCTATTGGCTATTAGCTATTGGCTGTTGGCTGTTCCTTGTTGGCTTTCCGCATCGGAGGCATACCCGGCTCGGAGTAGCCAATGGCCAATAGCCAATAGCTCACAGCGCGTCCCTACTTGATGCGATCCCTGACATACTCCGCCACCCGATCCATCCCAACCCGCTCCTGCTGCATCGTGTCTCGGTGCCGTATCGTGACCGTGCCGCCGCTCAGAGTCTCCCCGTCCACGGTAATGCCGAATGGCGTTCCCGCCTCGTCCATGCGCCGGTACCGCCGTCCGATGGCGCCACTCTCGTCGTAGAAGCAGGCGAACTGCCTCCGAAGATCGTGGTAGAGGGTGGTCGCGACCTCGGGCATCCCGTCTTTCTTCACCAGAGGGAAGACGCCTGCCTTGATCGGCGCCAGAGCAGGCAGCAATCCCAGCACGACTCTCGTCTCCCCCTCGACCTGCTCCTCACGGTAGGCGTCCACCAGCAGCGTCAGCATCACCCGGTCCGCACCCGCAGAGGTTTCGACGATGTAGGGGAGATACCGCTGGTTCTGAGCCTGATCGAAGTACTCCAGCTTCTTGCCGGAGTACTCCTGATGGCGGCCGAGATCAAAGTCGCCCCGGTTGTGAATCCCTTCGATCTCCTGCCAGCCAAACGGGAACTGATACTGAATGTCGAAGGCGGCCTTGGCGTAGTGCGCAAGCTCGCTGCCGGCGTGCTGGTGCCATTGCAGCTTGGCCGGGTCGAGCCCCAGGGACCGGTGCCACTCCATCCGCCACTCGCGCCAGCGCTCGAACCACTCCGCGTCGGTGCCCGGCTGCACGAAGAACTGCATCTCCATCTGCTCGAACTCGCGGGTCCGGAAAATGAAGTTTCCCGGCGTGATCTCGTTCCGAAACGCCTTCCCGATCTGGGCGATGCCGAACGGCACACGCTGCCGGGACGATTGCAGCACGTTCAGGTAGTTGACGTAGATCCCCTGGGCCGTCTCCGGCCGCAGATAGACCACCGCGGCGGATTCCTCGACTGGTCCCATGAAGGTCTTGAACATCAGGTTGAACATCCGGGCCTCGGTGAGAGAGCCGCGGGTACCGCAGACAGGGCACTGCGCGTCCGGCTGCCCTGGCGTTCCCTTGATCCGCGGGTCATCGGCGCGAAAGCGGTTCTTGCACTGCCGGCAATCCACCAGTGGATCGGTGAAGCCGGACACGTGGCCCGATGCCTCCCACACTTTGGGGTGCATGAGGATCGCTGCATCCAGACCCTCGATGTCGTCCCGGGCCTGAACCATGGCGTTCCACCATCGGTCCTTGACGTTCTTCTTGAGCGCCACTCCCAGGGGGCCGTAATCCCACACCGACCCCAGCCCGCCGTAGATCTCGGACGACTGGAACACAAACCCACGACGCTTGCAGAGGGAGACGAGCTTGTCCATCAAGGTGGTGTCGGCCATCGGGTTCCGAGCGTGGGAGAGAGAATCCAGATCAGCGGGGGAAGATAATAGATCCGGCGCCCAGGCCGTGGAAGCGCGGCAGAACCAGCGATTCTCCGCGAGATAGCAGGGGAATCCCTGGTACGGCGGCTTAACTTGGTGCCCAATCTTCTTTCGGGACAATGCGTTACCCACCATCGGGGTGCGGGCTCGGAACTTGCCATTTACCGGGTTCCGAACTCCCTTCCAGGGCATTCACGAGGCAGCTGATGGGCGCAGAGTCCAGCGCGAACGGCCAGTCCGAAGAGGTTCCCGAGTTGGAGGCGTCCGCGGCGTCCCTCGAGTCTGAAGGGAAGCCGAAGCACGTCACCTCATTGTCCCGGGACCTGGCCGACTTCCTGATCGAGTTCTCGATCGTCCTCCACAAGCGCTCGATGTACCCCGCCGGGCACCCGCACCTGCGAACCGGTGCCGAGCGGTTCGCCCGCCGGTTGAATAGGCTCCTCGAGAACCGCGACTCGGTAACCTTGGGCGTGGCCCGGAACCGGCTGGTGATCGAGACGGCCACCACCGATCCCAAGAATGCCTTGCTCCGCGATCTGGCGCAGCGGCTGCATCGGCACCGCATCGCGGTGGTTCATCTGACCCGGGGCGCAACGTCGGACGAGATCGAACAGGTACTGGCCGCTCTCAGCGCCAACCCGCAACAGGGAGACGGCCCACTGGGAAAGCGGCTCGACCGGGTAGGCCCCTGGACCCACATCGGGCTCCGGCCTGTCGGCTTCGACAAGCTCGTCCTGCAAGACCCCGATGGCAGCGGGGAGCCCTGGGGTGACAAGCCTTCGGACAACAGGGATGCCTGGGTAGAGCTCGCGCGCCTCGCGCTCACCAACGAGGATGACAACGTCTCTCCCTCGACGGCAGACCCCCTGGTCGTGGCCAAGGCTATCGGCCGCAAGTCGGGTGAAGTCGCGTACGACCGCGTGGTGCTGGGCTATCTGTCACGGGTTGCCGAGGAGCTGTCGGGTCGTCAGGGTGTCGTGGAGGACCAGCTGGGTATGCGGATATCGAGCCTCATCCAAGCTCTCGACCCCAATACTCTGTACCGGCTGCTCGAGAGCGGAGCGGACCAGGCTGAGCGCCGCCGATTTGTGCTCAACGCTTCACAGGTCCTCGCCGCCGACGCGGTCATGGAGGTGCTCGAGGCCGCGGCCAGGGCCTCCCATCAAACGATCTCCCACAATCTGCTCAACCTGCTCCATAAGCTTGCCCATCACGCCGAGGAAGGAGCACCAAAGACCAGGGCGGAGGCGGAGGGGGCGCTGCGTAGCAATGTGGCGCGGCTGATCGGGGACTGGGAGCTCGAGGATCCAAATCCCGAGCAGTACACGGCGATTCTCGAAGGGATGGTCCGGAGGGCCCCTGATGATCCCACCGAGCTGGCAGAGAGCGGCTGTGAGCCCGAGATCCTCGTCAGGATGGCTCTGGAACTGGACTGCATCGGTCCATCCGTCTTCACCGCCGCCGAAGGACTGCTGAATCGCCGACAGTTTGGGCTGATGGCCGGTCTGTTGGAGGCAGCACCTCAGACGGATACGACCAGGGCGCTCTGGCGATATGTCGCCAGCCCCGAGCGTCTGGAGGCGGAGCTGGGGCAGAATCCGCCGGATCAGGAGGTCATCGAGATCCTGATTCATCACCTAGGAATGGACGCCGCCAACTCGCTGCTGGACCACCTCGGACGCACCGACGATCGCTCCACCCGGGCTGCCCTGATGAAGCAGCTCCTGGCGCTGGGCCCGGGTATCGGCGAGGTGGCGGTCGCCCGGCTTCGGGATGCTCCCTGGTACCTCCAGCGCAACATTCTGGTGCTGATTGGCCGTCTGGGCAGCTGGCCCCAGGCGTTCTCACCACTGAGCTACGCGGCCCATGCCGACCCTCGGATCCGCCGGGAGGGAATCAAGCTCCTGTTGGAGTCGCCGGCGCACCTGACCGAAGGGATCCTGCTGGGCCTTCGAGACGAGGATGAAGGGATCGTTGGGCTGGCGCTGAGAGCAGCCCTCGAGTCGTGTCCTCCCGATGCTATACCGATGTTGGAACGCATTGCGATGGATACCCGGCGGCCAGCAGAGACCAAGGTGCCGGCCCTTCGGATTCTGGCGAGAACCCGCAGCCCCATCGCGCTCGCGGTCCTTCTGGCGCTTGTACAGCACCGCCGCCGCTGGTTCGGACGTCGCCTGCCCTCGAAGTCGCCGGAGCTGGTCGCGGCCCTCGCCGGGCTGGCGTGTTACTGGGCCGATCATCCCGTGGCCAGTAAGGTGCTCTCCGATGCGCAGAAGCATGCCGACCCGGAAATTCGTGCCGCCGCCAAGTCGACCAGATGACTGATCCCGTCCGGTTCCTCACCGCGCTCACTCAGGCCCTCTCGACGATGAGCCTGTACGGAGACGACCACCCTGCCACTACTCGGGGCCTGGAGGCAGCGCTCGAGCGTCTGCAGGAGCTCCAGGCAACCGACCCGAAACTGCAGTTCACCTTTCTCTCGGGCGAGGTCGTTTTTGGATCCGAGGTGGTCCATGAGCTGGAGGGCTGGGAGTGGAGCACCCGGCTGGTAAAGGGCGGGGTTGAGCGGATCGAGATGCTCGCACCGGTCGACGTGGATCAGTTCGGACGGTTTCTCTCTCACCTGGCGATGCGCCTGGGAATCCGCCCCGGGTCGACCACCGACATCTGGCAGATGGGTGAGTCACCGATTCGATACGGGCAGGTGACCCTGGGGCAGGGGCAAGGCCCGGCCGAGATCCTGCGGCTCGAGCCAGCCATGCCGGTGGCGACAATGACCTACTCGCTCAGGGAGGAGCGAGCCACCATGGATTGGGTTCACCACGAGATTCAGAAGGGCGCCAAGATTCCCATGGTCGAGGCGGACGCAGTCGTGCGGTCACTGTCCATCGCGATGCATGCGGAGCAGGCCATGGTGCTGCCCCTCCTGCAGCTTAAGGAGTTCGACCAGTACACCACCACCCACTCGATGAACGTGTCGGTGCTCGCGATGGCGCTGGGGGAGTACCTCGAGCTCGGTGGGGCAACCGTCCGCGCCCTCGGCGTGGCCGGCCTGCTGCACGACCTGGGAAAGACCTGCATCCCGCGGGAGATCCTGGTGAAGCCGGGCAAGCTCACCGACGCCGAACGGGTGGTCGTTCGGGAGCATCCCATCGTCGGGGCACGGATGCTCCTGGCAAGTGCGGAGCCGATGGAGCTGGCGGCGGTGGTGGCCTACGAACACCACGTGATGCTTGACGGGGGAGGGTACCCTGCGCTGCACGACGCCAGAGGGGCCCAGTACGCCAGCATGCTGGTTCACGTCTGCGACGTCTACGACGCCCTGCGGACCAACCGACCCTACCGAGAGGCCTGGGAATCCGAGCGTGCGCTGGCCTATATCCAGGACCGCGCGGGGGTGGAGTTCGATGCAGGGGTCGCGCAGGCGTTCATCGCGATGATGCGACAGTGGGACCAGCGGATTTCGAAGGTGCCGGCGTAGCGCCGGCGCGCCATTGCAGCAGGTGCCGCACGATCAGCTCGCCATGACCGCGGGCATTCTCGATGAACAAACGGTTGGCGTCGTTTCCGCTCGCAATGACCCCCGCCAGATAACACCCGGGAATCGGGGTTGCCATGGTCGCCTCGTCGTGCGCCGGAACGCCGGTCACGAGGTCCACCGGCACTCCGAGCTGGTGCAGCAGACTGGTATCGGCATGGTACCCGGTCATGGCGAGAACGGCATCTGCCGGGATCATCTCCGCAGCCCCGCTCTCGTCTGATACCACTTCGACGTCGGTCGGCGTGATTGCCCGCACCCGCGAGCGCCAACGCACCGCAATGCTTCCCTCCTTCACCCGATTGACGATGTCCGGCAGTACCCACGCCTTGACCGTCCGGTCGAAGCCCTCGCCGAAATGCACCAGCGTCACAGTCGCCCCGGCGCGCCAGCACTCGAGCGCGGCGTCGACGCTGCTGTTGCCCGCTCCGATCACGATGACGCGCTGGTGCCAGTATGGGTGACCTTCGACGAAATAATGGGCCACGTGCGGAAGGTCTTCGCCAGGAACCCTGAGGAAGTTGGGATTGTCGTAGTAGCCGGTGGCAAAGACGACCGCCTGAGCCCGGTAGGATTTGCTGTCGTGGCGCCGGGCTACCTGGATCTCGAAGGAGCCGTCCACCGCTCGGGTGACATCAACCACGTCCTCACCGGGACGGATGTCCAGCGCGTAATGTTCCGCCACCCGGCGATAGTAGATGAGTCCGTCCTGCCGCGTGGGCTTCTCGTGGCTTGCGATGAACGGTATGCCGCCGATCTCGATCCGCTCCGGGGTGGAGAAAAACGTCATCGCCAGCGGATAGCGCTCGATGGTAGATACGATCGTGCGCCGGTCGAGCAGCACGGAGGAGAGCCCCGCCTGCTTGGCCGCAATGCCGGCCGCGAGCCCGCAGGGGCCCGCACCGATTATCAGGACATCTACCGAGTCAGGCTTCATCGTGATCCCGCATAGGACTGCCCCGCCACCCTGCTGCCCCACCGCCTACACTTCAATTATCTGATCCCGACGGGTCCCGACGCTCACGTAACGTACCGGCACACCCGACAGTACCTCCAGGCGGTCGAGATACGCTCGGGCCGCCGGCGGAAGATCCGCCAGCCGTCGCGCGGCGCCGGTGGGCTGCCGCCAGCCGGGACGCACCTCGTAGGTCGGTCGGACCCGCCCAAGCGCCTCAACCTCGGCCGGCATCTCCTCACAAGTCTCACCGTCCAGGAGGTAGGCAATACCCACCGGGATCTCCGCGAACGAGTCGAGCACATCCAGCTTGGTGACGGCAAGGCCGGTCAGGCCGTTTACCCGGGCGGCATAGCGGACCACCGTGGCGTCAAACCATCCGCAGCGCCGGGGACGGCCCGTTACCGAGCCGAACTCCCCGCCCAGCTCTCGCAGCTGCTCCCCAAAGGGGCTCTCGGCCTCGGTGGGGAGCGGTCCATTGCCGACTCGGGTGGTATACGCTTTGACGACGCCGAGCACCCCGTTGACGGCCGTTGGACCGATACCGGCTCCGACGGCGGCGCCTCCTGCGGTTGTATTGGACGATGTGACGTAGGGATAGGTGCCGTGATCCACGTCCAGCAGCGCGCCCTGTGCCCCCTCGAGGAGAACCCGGCGGCCCGCTCGGATCGCACGGTGCACCATGAGGCCGGTGTCCGCAGCCAACGGCAGTAATCGCGGCGCCATGCGCTGCAGCAATTCGAGGTGATCCTCGTACCGGGCCCGCTCGGTGCTCCCCATCATGGCCAGCAGGCGGTTGGCCCTCTCCACCCGCTCGGTGAGCAGTTGCTGAGCGCACTCAACCCGGCGCAGATCGGTGACCCGGATTCCCCGGCGCCCGTACTTATCCTCATAGGCGGGGCCGATGCCGCGCCCCGTAGTGCCCAGGTTCTGGCTCCGCTCGCTGGCGGCATCGAGCAGCTTGTGGTAGGGGAGCACCAGGTGCGCCCGGTCGGAGACGTATAGGCGGCCGGTGGTATCGATGCCGCGGGCGTGGAGCTGATCGAGCTCGGCAAAGAGGTTCTCCGGCTCCAGCACGACACCGTTGCCGATCACGCATGTGACGCTCTGATGCAGGATTCCGGACGGTATCTGACGCAGGATGAACTGGGTGTCACCGATGACGACTGTGTGGCCGGCGTTGGCCCCGCCCTGATAGCGGACCACAAAATCCGCCCGCTCGGCCAGCACATCGACGAGCTTCCCTTTGCCCTCATCTCCCCATTGTGCCCCGACGACCACCATACAGGTGGTCTTCTCGTCGAACATGTCGTCTCCCGTCGTGAAACAACAAAAGAGCCCCTTGCGGGGCTCCTGAATCCTCGGGCAAACCTATCGCGGCCCCTGGGAAACGTCAATTCGATGCGATGGCCCTGCCGACCTGTTCGGCGGCGCGGAAGGACAATCCCGCGGGTGTATCCGCCACAGTATGGATACATCGCAACGTCCGCCACGTCAGCCGGCCGACCGTAATGGCGGGCGCCACCCGGGCCAGCGGCGCGCTATCAACAAAGATTCCGAGCGGCAGGCGCCGGCGCTGCAGGGGCAGGCCCATGCCCGCGAGCTGTGGCTCTACCGAGCGGGCCAACCGCTCACCCGCCGCGTCGTGGCTTACCAGGTACAGCTTTCCTTCCTGGTCTACGGTGTCGACGTTGACGAACTCGGTCTCAGACAGGTCCGTCGATAGCCGGGCGAAGACGCGGGCCCCTACCAGGCCGAACTCTTCAGCGCCGGTGATGAGGATGCCCACGGTCGAATCCGGCGCAGCCGCGGCGGCCAGCGCGGCGACTACTCCTGTCCCGTTGTCCCGCGCGCCCTGTGAGCGGCCTCGGAGTCGGCCGCGCCCCGCCAGGAACCCCGCCAGGACCGCCAGCCCCGCTCCAGCCCCGACTAGCACAGGCGAGAGTGTTCCGGCGAGCCGCCCGAGCGCGAGCGCGGTCAGGGCCACCACGGCGAGCCCAACTATCCAGATGGCAACCAGCCGGCCGGCCATGGAGTGGCTCTGGGCCTTGGAATCGAGATGCGCCACCACCCACCGGCGCGGTGAAGGCGCACCCCGAGTGGCGATCAGGTTGGCGTCCTCACGCAACCCCTCGCCGAGATGTACCCAACCCAGTCCGATCCCGACGGCAACGACGACAAGCGCCAGGAGTCCGGTGATCCAGACCACGAGGGCTGCCCAGGACGGGAGATTATCTGAAGAG
This sequence comes from Gemmatimonadales bacterium, assembly GCA_036559785.1. Taxonomy (GTDB): domain Bacteria; phylum Gemmatimonadota; class Gemmatimonadetes; order Gemmatimonadales; family GWC2-71-9; genus CAVVWJ01. The sequence goes on along the minus strand of DATBSM010000051.1, from coordinate 8,099 downwards.
AGGAAGGGCAACAGCACCAGGGCCAGGCCGCCGAGCCCGGCACCGAAAATGGGCAACGCACGGAGGCTGGACGGAGCGAAGGTGAAGCGTTGCGAGATCACGGTGTAACCGAGCCCACTCAGGTACGCAGTGACCAGCTCGCGAGCCTTGGCGGCCTCTGGCGTTCCGGCTTCACGGGGGAGCGCGAGTACCTGGAGAGCAATTTCCTTTAACGAGGGCACGCTGTGTCGCGACTCAGGCCTGTTTGGGGCGCTTGGACCTGGCAAGCGGCTGGTCGGCGGTGGCCTGGGCGGCTCGCTTGGTGTCCTCGGTGATCTGATCGGCTTCGATCAGCTCATCCAGGTGCTGCGAGTAGGTCTGGGTGCCAAGCTCCTTATGGCCGTCCTCCATGATCTTCCAGACCTGCGAGGTGCGCTTCGGATCCTTGAGGCACTCACGCACAGCGGGGGTGCCCAGCAGGATCTCGACCGCGGCAACCCTCCCCTTGTCGTCCCTGAGGGGAAGCAGCTGTTGAGAGATGACCGAGTGCATCGCCTCGGAGAACCGCAGGCGGCCGATCTCCCGCTCTTCCGCGGGCAGCGTGGCGATCAGGCGCTCGATCGTGGTGACCACATCGGGCGTGGTGCTGGTGGCGATGACCAGATGGCCGGTCTCGGCCCCCTTGAGAGCGGTATCGATGGTAGCGGCGTCAGCCATTTCGCCCAGGACCACGACGTCAGGATCCTGGCGCAGGGCGGCCCGAAGCCCGATGGCGAGGCTCTCGGTGTCAACGCCAACTTCCCGCTGGGTGATGGAACAGCTCAGATCGCGGTGCAGAAACTCAATCGGGTTCTCGATGGTCACCACGTGCTTATGCAACGTGCGATTGATGTGATGCACCATCGCCGCCACGGTGGAGCTCTTGCCGCTGCCGCTCACCCCCGAGACCAGCACCAGGCCCCGATCGGCCTCGGCGATCTGCTTGAGAACCTCCGGCAAGCGAAGCGACTCGATGGTCGGCACCGTGAAGGGAATGACCCGCATGACGATCATGAAGGAGGAACGCTGGCGGAGCACGTTAACCCGGAAGCGGCCTACTCCAGGCATACCCCAGGAGCAGTCGAAGTCGCGCAGCCGTTCGATCTTGGCCCGGTCTTCGTCGTTGTTGATCAGCTTCAGGGCGATGGCCTTGGTCTGATCAGGGGTCAATCGCTGCTTGGTGAGCGCTACCAGCTTGCCGTTGATCCGCGCCCGGAAGACGTCACCCGCCTTGATATGCAGGTCGGAGGCGCCGCGCTCCACCGCCGCCTTGATGATCTTCTCCATGATATCCGCCACAATAGGGGAAAGCCGCGGTTACCGAATCACATCGAGCACCGCTGGTTCACCGCGAGCCCGGAGAAAGCCCATCCGGTCCCGCACCTCCCCCATGGTCTCGGAAGCCCGCCGGCGAGCCATCGCCGCGCCTTCCGCCAGGATGTCGTCTACCCGGTCAGGGGCTCCCTGGAGCTGTAACGCCCGCTCCCTGATGGGCGCGAGGGTGGCAATCATATTATCGGCCAGCACCCGCTTACAGTCGAGGCACCCCCATTTGGCCCCCCGGCAGTTCTCGGCGACCACCGAAACGGTCTCCGGAGGCGAGAAATACTTGTGCAGATGATAAATGTTGCATATCTCCGGGTTGCCTGGATCCTTGCGGGTGACCCTGGCCGGGTCGGTCTTGGCCGGCCGGAGCTTCTGCCAGATCTCGTCCGGGGTGTCCAGGAGCCCGATCGTGTTGCCCAGGCTCTTGGACATCTTGGCTTGGCCGTCCAGCCCGGTTATCCGTTTGGCCTCCGTCAGGAGGGGTTTAGGCTCGGGAAAGAAGTCTTCTCCCCGCCCGAATTCCGCATTCCACTTCCGTGCAATCTCGCGAGTGAGCTCCAGATGCTGAACCTGATCCTCCCCCACCGGTACCAGATCCGCGCGATACAACAGGATGTCGGCTGCCATCAGAACCGGGTAGTTGAGCAGACCCGCCGGCACGCTCTCGAACTTCTGTGACTTATCTTTGAACTGCGTCATGCGCTCGAGCTCGCCGAGTGGGGTGACGCTGTTGAGAAGCCACTGTAGCTCAGAGTGCTGGGGCACGTGCGATTGGACGAACAGGGTGGCCCGCTCCGGGTCGATCCCGGCAGCGAGCAGCCCGATCGCCATGTCACGCGTACGTTGGGCCAGAGTGTCCTTTTCATACTTGCTGGTGATGGCGTGAAGATCCACGATACAAATCAGCGACTCGTAGCTGCCCTGGAGGCTGACCCAGTTTTGTACCGCCCCGAGCCAGTTGCCGATATGCAGCTCACCGGACGGTTGTATCCCTGAGAATATGCGTGGCATGTCGGCAAGTTACCCTGCTGTATCTAGGCACGCAAGATAGTGTCCGCCTTAGACTTACTGCATCTGGCAAGGACCGCGGCCGCTCGCGCCGGGACCTACCTCAGGGGCGTCCACCGGCCGGCCGATCCGAGCCGTTGGACCCTCAAAGGCAGCCGCGACTTTGTGACTGAGGTCGACCGCACCGCGGAACGGATGATCGCCGATATCCTGTTGGCGGAGGAACCGGGCAGCCGGATGGTCGGAGAGGAGCTGAGTCCGGCGATCCTGACGGACGGCCTGGTCTGGGTTGTGGACCCGCTCGATGGGACCACCAACTTTCTTCATGGCTTTCCCTGCTATGCCGTATCGATCGCCGCGGCTCTGGATGGTGTGCTGGAAGCGGCGGTCGTGCTCCAGGTTCCCAGAGATGAGACCTACTCGGCATCCCGAGATGGCGGCTCCTGGCTCGGTGATCGGCGCCTCGGCGTCTCCACCATCGCCGATGCAGAGTTCGCCCTGATCGGCACCGGCTTCCCTTTCCGCGAGGTCTCGCGGCTGGAGGATTATCAGCGGCAGTTCGGCCGGGTGGCGCGGGCGACCAGCGGCATCCGGCGGCCCGGTGCAGCCGCGCTGGACCTGGCCGACGTGGCGGCCGGGCGATTCGACGGATTCTGGGAGCAGCAGCTGTCGGCCTGGGATGTCGCGGCAGGCACGCTACTGATTCGCGAGGCGGGCGGAGTGGTCACCGATTTCTCGGGCCGAAACATAGGGATCGAGCACACGGAGGTTGTCGCGGGTAATCCCGCGATCCACGCCTGGCTCATTGAAACGTTGAACGCCGACCAATAATTCACGACGAGGAGCCTGCCCCGAGCAGCGGGCCAGGGGACAACGGAAACTAAATGAACGAAGAAGACGCGCTTAGCTCCAATAATTCGCTCCAGGAGTGGTCGGCTGCGGTCGCCGCCGCCACCGCCACACCGTCCGGCGGCGCCGTCGCCGCACTCGCCACCGCGCTCTCGGCCTCGTTGGTGGCCATGGTGGCCGGTCTAACCCTGCGCCGGGAGAAGTACGCCGCGGTGCATGGCCATGCCCGCACTACGCTGGAGCGGGCCGAGTTCCTGCGAACCGACCTTCTGGACATGGCGACGTTGGATGCGGTGGCGGTGGCCGAATACATGGATGCCCTGACTCTCCCCCAGAACACCGAGTTCGAGCGCACCGCTCGGGAGGCCGCCAAGCGAGCGGCCCTCATCGAGGCGGCACGGGTGCAGTTGGAGTTGCTCCATCAGGCGGCGGAGGTCGCCGAATTGGCCGAGGCTATGGCGGGATCGGGGTTGGCCACCGCCATTGGGGATGCCGCAGCGGCGAGCTTCCTGGCAGCTGCGACCAGCCGGAGCGCCTATTGGAGCATACGGAGCAACCTCAAGGCCGTGGGATGGCCCGAGGAGGCTCGGGTGCTGATCGACACGGCGTGGACGACGCTGGAACAAGTGGAGTCAGCGGAGGTGCGAGTACAGCAGCTGCTGGAGGATCGGGTGGGGTGAGGCCTACAGCGTGGTCAGAATGCGCGGACCGTCGGCAGTGATGACCACAGTATGCTCGAAGTGGGCCGACAGGCTCCCATCCGCCGTCACTACCGTCCACTTGTCCGCCAGAGTCTTCGTGGCCGGGCTGCCGATCGTGATCATCGGCTCGATGGCCAACGTCATTCCCTCCAGCAAGCGAGGCCCCCGCTTGGGGGCACCGTAGTTGGGCACCTGGGGCTCCTCGTGAAACCGGGTCCCGATGCCGTGGCCCACCAGCTCCCGCACCACGCCGTACCCTGCCCCTTCAGCCACCCGCTGGACCGCGTGCCCGATGTCTCCTACATGATTGCCGAGCCGGGCCTGGCCTATGCCGGCGGCCAGCGACTCCTGGGTCACACGCAGGAGGCGCTCGGTTTCAGGGTCCACCTTCCCCACCGGCAGCGTTGTGGCCGAATCGGCGTGTAGTCCTTCCAGATGCACCCCCACATCCACGCTGACGATGCTCCCTTCCTCCAACACCCGCTTGGGGGACGGGATGCCGTGTACGATCTCCTGATCGATGGAGGTGCACAGTGTCTTGGGAAAGCCATAGAGGCCCTTGAACGACGGCATGGCTCCATCATGGCTTCTGATAAACCGCTCCGCCTCGGCATCGAGGTCCTCGGTGCTCATCCCCGGCCGCAGAAATTCCCGCATCCGCGCCAGCGTGCCTGCCACGATCCGCCCCGCCCGGCCCATGATCTCGACCTCCCGGGGAGACTTCAGGGTGATCATGTTACTTGCCAAGCGTCCGGCGGACCCGCTCCGCGATTTCCTCGACAGAGCCGACCGCGGGGATGTGATGGACGAGGTTCCGTTTCTGGTACCACCCCAGCAGGGGAGCGGTCTGCTTGCGGTAGGCCCGCAGCCGGGTGGCCACGGCCTCGGGATCGTCATCGGCGCGCTTCTCTACCTCGCGCCGCTTGCCGAGCCGGGTGAGAATCTCGTCGTCCAATACGTCGAAGAACAGCACCACATCCATCTGGCGACCCCTCTCGCGGAGGATGCGCTCGACCCCCTCCGCCTGCGGAATGGTTCGCACCACCCCGTCGAAAATTACTCCCCGGGCCGCACCCGGCTTGGCGAGCTCGTCCCGCACGATCCCCAGGATCAGATCGTCCCCGATCAAGTGGCCCGCCTCCATGGCCTCCTTGGCCCGGAGCCCCAGCGGAGTCCCCCGCTTGACCGCGTCACGCAGCAGATCGCCGGTGGCGAATTTAGGCACGCCGCGCGCTTCAGCCAGGAGGGCGCCCTGGGTGCCCTTTCCCGCGCCGGGCGGACCCATGAGTAGGATATCCAACGGAGATTTCCTTCCGAAAAATGCTATTGGCTATGAGCTATGGGCTACTCCTTGCCCGGAACAGCCCACAGCCAATAGCCAATGGCCTGCAGTTCCCTACATGTATCGCTGCTGCCGGCCCCGGAACTTGACCCGACCGGTCTTCATGAAGCCGTCGTACTTCCGCAGCGTGCGGTGCTGCTCGACCTGGGCGATAGTATCGAGGAGAACACCGACGACGATCAGAACCGATGTGCCGCCGAACCCCCTGTTGGGGATGTTCATCCACTTCGACACCAGGATCGGCAACAGGGCGACAAAGGCCAGGAAGAGGCCGCCGGGCAGGGTGATGCGGGCCAGAACGCCATCGATATAGTCTGCCGTGCTGGCTCCCGGCTTTACACCGGGGATGAAGCCGCCCTGCTTCTTCAAATTCTCCGCCAGATCGACCGAATTGAAGATGATCGAGGTGTAGAAATAGCTGAAGACGAGGATCAGGATGCCGAAGACCAGGTCGTACGGCATATCGCCGGGCTGGAAGAAGCTGGCGAGCTCGGTGAGGACCGGATTCTGGGTGAAACTGGCGATGGTGCCCGGGACGATGATGATCGTCTGGGCAAAGATGATAGGCATCACACCGGCGGTGATGAGCCGGATGGGAATGAAGGTCTTCTGGCCTTCCCGGATCCGGCCCCGGCCCATGACCTTGCGAGGAATCTGGATGGGAATTCGCCGGGCAGCGATGGTCATGGCCACGACCGCGCCGATGGTGGCCACCAGCACGAGCAGGAATGCCGCGGCCCCAATGGGAGTCACCACACCGCTATTGATGAACTGAATCAGCTGGAGCGAGCCGGGCCAGAGCCGTTCCAGAATGGAGAAGGTGATCAGCAGGCTCATCCCGTTCCCGATGCCGCGCTCGGTGATCTGTTCGCCCAGCCACATGACGAAGATCGCCCCGGTGGTCAGGGTCACGACCATGATGAGCCGCGACCAGAATCCCGGATTCGAGACCGCGCCCGGAATCGATTCGGTGAACAGGGCGAAGGTATAGGCCTGGGAGAGGGCAATGAACACGGTGAGGTACCGGGTCCATTGGGTGATCTTCTTCTTGCCCTCTTCGTCCTTCTGCATCTTGCCGATCGACGGAGCCACTCCGCCGGCCAGCTGGAAGATGATCGAGGCCGAGATGTAGGGCATGATGCCGAGTGCGAATACGGTCGCGCGCGACAGCCCTCCGCCCAGGGCGTCGTACAGCCCGAAGAACCCGGCCGCGGCCGAGTTCCGGATGAAATCGGCCAGGGCGGTCACGTTGACCCCCGGCGCGGCGATGTGCGCGCCGATCCGGTAGATCACGAGCGCGAGGAGGGTGAAGAGGATCTTCCTCTTCAGCTCGTCGTCCATTGCTAGGTTGGGAACACGCGGAGCTGCCACTTACTCCTCGATCTTACCGCCGGCCGCCTCGATCTTCGTGCGCGCCGACGCGGAAAAGGCCACGCCTCGAACCGAATAGGCCCGGTCGGCGTCACCGGTGCCCAGCAGCTTCACCGGGGCGTCAGGCTTCCCGATGAGTCCCGCGGAATACAAGGTCTCCGGGCTGACGTCCGTGGCACTCACCTTCTTCAGGTCGGCCAGATTCACCACTTGGGCTTCGACCCGGAAGGGGTTGGTGAAGCCGCGCTTGGGGAGCCGGCGGTATAATGGCATCTGCCCGCCTTCGAAGCCGGGGTTGGTGCCACCGCCGGTCCGGGCCTTGTGTCCCTTGTTACCCTTGCCCGAGGTCTTGCCGAGCCCGGAGCCCGGGCCACGACCGACGCGCTTGCGCGACTGGGTCGAGCCGGGTGCCGGCTTCAGATTCGACAGTGTGATCGTGGCTGCCGCCGCGCGGCGCGGGCCACCCTTTTTCTCGGCCATCAGCTCTCCTTCGCCGGCGTCACCTCGATGAGGTGGCGCACCTTAATCAACATGCCCCGCACCGACGAGTTGTTCGGCAGCTGCACGCTCTGCTGGTGGTGCCGGAGCCCCAGGGCCCGGAGCGTGCGCCGCATGGTATCGGCATGACCGATCCCCGAGCGGACCTGCTTCACCGTCAGTACACTCGCCTTGTCTTCGGTCGGGATGACAGCTGCCCGGTGTCCCGGTCCTTGCCGCCCCACCACTGGATTACGTCCCATTATCAGCCCTCCTGCCTGGCCTTATAGGGAATCTGGTCCAGCTCGACCCCGCGCTCCCGCGCGATCTGGCGAGCCGAGACCAGACTGGCCAGCCCCTGCATCGTAGCCCGCACCATGTTGTGCGGGTTGGTCGAGCCCAGGCTCTTGGTCAGAATGTCGGTGATGCCGGCGCACTCGAGCACCGCGCGTACCGGGCCGCCGGCGATAACGCCGGTACCGGTGGCGGCGGGCTTCAGCAGCACCCGGCCTGCGCCATGCCGGCCGGTGACTTCGTGCGGGATCGTGGAGCCGGTGCGCGGCAGCTCTATCATCGAGCGCTTGGCCGCCTCAACTGCCTTCCGCACCGCTTCGGAGACCTCGTTGGCCTTGCCGGTTGCGATCCCGACTTTGCCTTTGCCGTCGCCGACCGCCACCAGGGCGTTGAAGGAGAACCGGCGACCACCTTTCACCACCTTGGCCACTCGATTGATGGCGATGACATTCTCGACGTGCTCGCTGGAACGGTCGCGATCGCCCCGGTCCCGCCGTGGGCCACCCCGGCCGCCCCGGTCACCCTGGCCGCCACCACGGCCGCCCCGCCCGCGCGGACGGTCGGTGCCAGCGGGCCGCTCGGCAACCGCGGGACCGTCGCTCGGGTTCCCGGTCTCCGCGGCGGTGCCCGCCGCTCCCGGAACGCTGGGCGTGCCTGTCGTCTCTTCTGCCATTAGAACTCCAATCCGCCTTCGCGTGCGCCGTCGGCGACGG
>DATBSM010000050.1:0-9840 GCA_036559785.1 Gemmatimonadales bacterium | reverse complement strand
CCATGACTCTGGAAAGGGTTAAAAAGCTGGCGTTTCTTACCATCTCGCAAACCGGGATTAGCTACCCCGATAGCCCTCTCTCGGAGACACTGCCCGGCCTCCGTAGCAGTGCCCCCCGGGCCGGGGACCGCTTTCCCTGGTGGCGGCTCAGGCTCTCCGCGGACGAGGCAGCCGAAGATCTCTACGGAAAGCTCGACGACACCCGGTTCACACTGCTGGTGATCGGGCAGCCCGCCCCTCCAGGCGGAGTGCCAGGCCTGGGCGACCTGCTGCGCACCTACCTGGTGCCCAGCGATCCGGCCAATAAACTCCAGCTGGCGCGCGCGCGAATCCCTCCGATCGCTTACTACCTTCTGCGGCCAGACGGTCATGTTGGACTTTCGGGGGTCCAGCTCGACACTGAGGCGGTTAACCGGTACGTCGAGGAGCGCCTGCACATTGGAGGCCGGGCCAACGAGCCCAGGCGTCCTGGAATCCCTACGCCTCCCAGCGCCTCACGGCGAGGGTGACGTTATGGCCACCGAAACCGAATGAATTCGAGAGGGCCACGTCCACCTTGCGCTCGACCTTGCGGTTGGGAGCCGAGTCGAGGTCGCACTTGGGGTCGGGGTTAAACTGATTAATTGTGGGCGGGATCACGCCGCAGGTTGCCGACAGTAGGCTGGCGGCAAACTCGAGGGCTCCCGCCGCACCGAGCAGGTGGCCGGTCATGGACTTGGTAGATCCGAATACCAGCTTCCGAGCCTGCTCGCCGAAGACTGACTTGACCGCCTCGGTTTCCGCGATGTCGCCCTGGGGCGTCGAGGTGCCGTGGGCGTTGATGTAGCCCACGTCCTTGAGATCGACCTTCCCGTCTTCGATGCAGCTGCGCATGGCCTGCTGTGCGCCTTCGCCGTTCTCGGCCGGCGACGTGATGTGGTAGGCATCCGCACTGGCGCCGTAGCCGAGAACTTCGCCCAGAATCTGGGCCCCCCGCCGCTCGGCGTGTTCCAGGCTTTCCAGCACCACCATAGCCCCACCGTCGCCGAGGACGAAGCCGTCCCGATCCCGATCGAACGGCCGGCTCGCCGTCTCCGGCGAGTCGTTTCGGCTCGAGAGCGCCTTCATGTTGGCGAAGGCGGCAACCGTGAGACCGGTGATGGCTCCCTCCGCCCCGCCCGTGACCATGGCGTCCGCACTGCCCCGGCGGATCATGTTGAAGGATTCGCCGATCGCGTGAGCCGAAGAGGCGCAGGCCGACACGGTAGCGAAGTTCGGCCCCTTGAGCCCATAGCGGATGGATACGAGACCCGGAGCGATGTCGGGTATGAACATCGGCACGAAGAAGGGGGAGACCCGGTCCGGCCCCTTGGTCAGGTAGAGAGAACAGTTCTCCTCGTAGGTCTGCATCCCGCCGATCCCGCTGCCGATCACGACACCGGTCCGTTCGGGTGAGGGGAACCGTCCCTCGAGGCCGGCCTGAGTGATGGCCTGGTGGGCGGCGGCCAGCGCGAACTGGGCAAAGAGGTCGTAGCGCCGGGCCTCTTTGCGGTCGATGTACTGGAGCGGATCGAACCCCTTGACCTCGCAGGCGAAGCGGACCCGCTGATTCGAGGCGTCGAACTTCGTGATCGGAGCCGCCCCCGACTGGCCGGCCAGGAGCCCCTGCCAGGTCGATTCGACGTCAGTCCCGACTGGCGTCACCAGCCCGAGGCCGGTGACGACGACGCGATGCTCCAAGCTACTTCCCAATCTTTTCGTGGAGGTACGTCATGGCATCGCCGACAGTGCGGAGCTTCTCCGCCTCTTCGTCGGGGATATCGATGTCGAACTCCTTCTCGAACGCCATGACGAGCTCCACGGTATCGAGGCTGTCTGCGCCGAGATCCTCCATGAAGCTGGCATCGTTCGTCAGCTTCTCGCGCTCGACGCCGAGCTCTTCGACAATGATATCCTTGACCTTTTCTTCCACGTTGCTCATGTCGTCCTCGATTGAAGATTGCGGGCCCGTCTCAGATCACCATTCCACCGTCAACGACCAGCACCTGGCCGGTGATGTATCCCGCCAGATCGGAAGCCAGAAACAGCACGGTCCCTGCGACGTCCTCGGGCCGCCCCAGCCGGCCCAGCGCGATCTGCTCTAATAATGTGTCCCGCGCTTCCTTGGGCAAGGCATCAGTCATGTCGGTCTCGATAAAGCCCGGAGCGATGCAGTTAGCCAGAATATTCCGGCTCGCGTACTCTTTGGCAACCGACTTGGTGAGGCCGATGAGCCCGGCCTTGCTCGCCGCGTAATTTGCCTGCCCTTTGTTCCCGATCAAGCCCACGATGCTGGTGATGTTGATGATCCGGCCGGCGCGGCGCTTCATCATGCCCTTGATGGTGGCCCGGATAACGATGAAGGCACCCTTCAGGTTGGCGTCGAGCACCGCGTCCCAATCGTCGTCGGTGAGCCGGAGCAGGATGTTATCCCGGGTGATTCCGGCGTTGTTGACCAGGATGTCGATCGGTCCAAGTGCCTTCTCGGCCGCGGCAACCGCTGCCTCGACCTGATCCGGCTTCGCCACGTCGCACGCCACTCCGGCGGCTCGGTCCCCGAGGCCGGCGGCCACCGACCGGGCCCGATCCAGCTCCCGCCCGACCACCGCGACCTTGGCCCCCGCTCCGTACAGCGCCCGTGCAATGGCCAGCCCGATTCCGCGGGTGCTGCCGGTGACGAAGGCGGTTTTGCCGGAGAGGTCAATCGCGCTCACTGGAGGAACCGCTCCACTTCGTCCGCGGTTCCCAGCGTGATCGCCTTGGACCCCGGCAGGATCCGCTTGATCAGGCCGGACAGTACCACCCCCGGCCCCATCTCAACGAAGGTGGCGCCGGGACAGAGCTCGGCCGCGGCCTGCATGCAGGCCACCCACCGTACCGGCGCGGTAAGCTGATCCGCGAGGAGCCGCTTGGCGTCGACACCGGTGCGGATCGTCTCGCCGCTCGCGTTTGCGATGACGGGAAAGCTCGGGTCGGCAAAGGTCGCCTTGGCCAGAGCCTCGCGGAGCCCATCGACGGCCGGGGCCATGAGAGGCGAGTGAAATGCGCCGCTCACGTTCAAGGGGATGACCCGTTTGGCACCGCGGGCCTTGCAGCCCTCCCCTGCCCGCCCGACCCCAACGGGGTCACCCGAGATCACGGTTTGATCGGGCGAATTGAGATTGGCGGGAACTGCCAGGCCATCAGGGCCAGAAGCTTCGTCGCACGCGGCCTGGACCTCGGCCGTGGCCAGACCGAGCACCGCCGCCATGGTTCCGGGACGTTGGCGGCCGGTCTCGAGCATGAGCTCTCCCCGGCGGCGGACCAGGCGGGCGGCCTCTACATCGCTCAGGGTCCCGGCGACGACGTGCGCGCTGTACTCGCCCAGGCTGTGACCCGCCCCGGCGCCGGGCAAGCCGAGCCGGTCCCGCACTACCGCGAGCACCGCCGCGGAATGGGCCAGGATGGCGGGCTGGGCGTTGTGAGTCAGGGTCAACTCTTCGTCGGGGCCTTCCCACATCAAGCGGGAGAGGGGGATGCCTAGCGCTTCATCGATGGTAGCGAAGGTATCCCTGGCCGCGGGGAATCGCTCGGAAAGGTCCTTGCCCATTCCGATCTTTTGTGCCCCTTGCCCGGGGCACATCACCACGGTCACCACCGGATGACGGTGCTGCCCCAGGTGAACCCCGCTCCGAAGGCCACCAGCAGGAGGAGCGAACCGGACTTCACCCGCCCCTCGGTGATGGCCTGGTCGAGCGCCAGCGGGATCGAGGCGGAAGACGTGTTCCCGTAGCGGTCCACGTTGACCATCACCTTGTTCATGGATATCCCGGCGTGCTTGGCCGTGGCCTCGATGATCCGGACATTGGCCTGATGCGGGATCAGCAGATCGATTTCGTCGGAGGTCACCCCGGCGCGCTGCAAAGCCTCGTCACAAGCCTCGGCCATGGCGAGGACCGCCGCCTTGAATACTTCGCGCCCGGCCATCTTCATATAGTGCGAGCGCTCACATACCACTTTCTCGCTGATCGGATCAGCCGCACCACCACCCGGGCGATAGAGCAGTGGCGCGAGATTCCCGTCCGACTTCAGAAAGGTGGACAGGATGCCCCGGCCGTTCTTGCCGGTCTTGCGCCGAATGACTGCCGCACCGGCACCGTCGCCAAACAGGATGGCGGTGGACCGGTCCCGGAAGTCGGTAATGGTGGACAGCTTTTCGGCGCCGATCACCAGCACGGTCTCGCTCTGTCCCGAGGCAATGAGGCCCTCGGCGACGGTGGTGGCGAACACGAACCCGGGACAGGCGGCGGAGATGTCGAAGGCCGCGGCGTGGTTCGCGCCGAGCAGGGATTGAAGGTCGCACGCGGTAGACGGAAGCAGGCGATCCGGGGTCGCCGTGGCCAGGACGATGGCGTCGAGATCCTTGGCGGTAAGGCCGGCGCGCTCCAGTGCCTGTTCGCTGGCTTCCTGGCTCAGCATCGCCACGGACTGCTCCGGCCGGGCGATGTGGCGCTCACGGATACCGGTACGTTCCACGATCCACTGATCGGATGTGTCCAGCGTCTGGGCGAGGTCGGCGTTGGTGAGAACCCCCGGCGGAACGGCAACGCCGATGCTGGCCATTTCGGCAAAGGGGCGCTGCATCATGTCTGGGCTGCCGTTTCCCGCTGGGCAAACTCGGCGCCAATGTGCTTGCTTAGGTCGGCTTCCACCGACTGAACGGCAACCCGCACGGCGTTCTTGAACGCGTTGGCGGGAGAAGCGCCGTGACAGATGATCGAGACACCCTTCACGCCGAGGAGCGGGGCGCCGCCGTATTCGGAGTAGTCCAGAATGCGGAACAGCTCCTTCATCTCGACCCGGTGGAGCATCTCCGGGAGCTGCTGCTTGACCAGCCCGACGAACAGGCGGACGACCGATTCATAGAACTTGAGCACCACGTTCCCCACGAACCCGTCACACACCACTACGTCGAGCATGCCGAACTTGTGGTGACCCGCCACGATGTCACGGCCCTCGATGTTGCCGACGTAATGCAGGCCCGGACTGCGCTTGAGAAGACCATGGGCCTCCCGGGTGATGGCGTTGCCCTTCTCCTCCTCCTCCCCCACGTTGAGGAGTGCTACGGTCGGGCTGGGCCGACGCAGCACGTCCCGCATGTAGACGCTGCCGAGGTAGGCGAAGTTCACCAGCTCGCGGGCCGAGCAGTCGACGTTGGCGCCCCCATCGAGCACGAGCACCGGTTGGGTCAAGGTCGGAAACAGGGTGGCGACGGTGGCCCGTTCCACCCCATCGTGCAGGCCCAGCAGGATGGTGGATGCGGCGAGGATGGCACCGGTGTTGCCGGCGGACACGAACGCGTCGGAGCGGCCGGCCTTCTGAAGGCCGAGACCGATGACGATACTGGAATTGGGTTTCTTGCGGACAGCAGCGAGGGGCTTCTCGGCCATGCCGATGACCTCAGCCGCATCGTGAATCTCTAGGCGGCCCTGGTCGGCATCAGGATACTTGGCGAGCTCGGTCCGAATGACGTCCGGGCGCCCCACCAGCTGGACGATGTATGTGCCCGGGAGCGAGGTCAGGGCCTGCACCACTCCGGCGATCTCCGCCTGCGGGGCAGTGTCGCCCCCCATAGCGTCCACCGCCACGCGGATCACCCTCAGGCGTCCTCGACCTCAACCTGCTTCTTTCCCCGATAATAGCCACACGAATCGCAGATGCGATGCGAGAGCTTGGGAGAGCCGCACCGGGGGCACGCCTGGGGACGGACGCTGGCCGCGATGTGGTGCCCGCGACGCGAGCGCTTCCGGGCTTTAGAGGTTCGACGCTTCGGAACTGCCATTAGATCCTCGAACAGGTTCGGCGGGCGCGGAGCAACCGCAGGGTCCCGCGTTCAGGTCCGCTCCACAGGTGAGACAGAGGCCGGCACAGTCTTCCCGGCAGAGCAACAAGCGGGCGGGCACCGCTAGAGCCAATTCTTCCCGCGCGACGTCCCGGATGTCGATATGCGATGCGCGCTCCAGCAGCGGATAGAAATCGGGATCGTCCGCCGCCTCGGAGTCGGTGCTGAAGATGGCGGCATCCACGTCGATGTCCAGCTCCGTGCGGACGTCGGCAAGGCAGCGACGGCACTCGCTCTGCATCTCGCCCTGGAACTTCCCCCGCCACAGGTACTCGCCCTGGTTTGTCGCCTGAAGCTGTCCCGTCACGGTAACCGGGCCGATCAGGTTTAGGTCCAAGCCCTTGAACGCGGGATCGTCGGGCTGAAGCTCTCCCACGGTCCGTACCGGCCCCCGCTGAAGATCCCGTATGTCTACTCGCAGCATAGCCGCTTAAAGTAGCAGGGACAACGAGATAGGGCAAGACAACGTGAGTGGTAAGCGGTGAGAGTCGGCGCTAATTGGTTGCCCGCTTACCGCTCACCGCTGACCGCTTACGTTGTGCCCCACAGATGGGCTAACTCACCTTCGGTAAAGAAGAAGGCGATCTCGCGGGCGGCGTTCTCTGCGCTGTCCGACGCATGAATGGCGTTCCGTCCCTTGGACTCGGCGAAGAGCTTCCGAATGGTGCCCGGCGCCGCCTCGGCGGGGTCGGTGGCGCCAATGACGTTCCGCATCTGGGCCACGGCATCGCTGCGCTCGAGCGCCATGGGGAGACAGGGCCCGCTGGTCATGAACTCGACCAGCTCGGCGTAAAACGGGCGTCCGGCGTGGACGGCGTAGAATGCCGCGGCCTGGGCGCGGGTGAGCCGCACCAGCCGGGTGGCCCGGACGATGAAGCCTGCCTTTTGAAGGTGGGCGACGATGGCGCCGGTCTTGCCGGTTGCAACCGCGTCGGGCTTCACAATGCCGAGTGTCAGTGTTGCTGCCACGATATCTCCTGAAAGAGCGGTAAGCCTAGAGCCTGGATTTGAGGAGCGCCACGACGTCAACCGGCCGGCGCATGATGCCGATGCCGGCGGCCTCGAACGCCGCCAGCTTTTCCTCCGCCGTGCCGGATGATCCGGAGATGATGGCCCCGGCATGCCCCATCCGGCGTCCTTTCGGAGCGGTCTGCCCCGCGATGAAGCCGATGACCGGCTTGGTCACCTTCTGCTTCACGAACGCGGCGGCGTTCTGCTCGTCGGTCCCGCCAATCTCACCGATGACGACGATAGCATCGGTGCTCGGATCCTCCTGGAAGGCACGGAGGCAGTCGATGAAGTCGGTGCCGATGATGGGATCCCCGCCGATGCCGACACAGGTGCTTTGTCCGATGCCGCTGCGGGTGAGATGATTCACTACTTCATAAGTCAGGGTTCCGCTCCGGGAGACCAGGCCAACCCGTCCTGGAGCGCAGATATTCCCCGGAATGATGCCGACCTTGCTTTCGCCCGGAGTAATGAGCCCGGGGCAGTTCGGCCCGATGAGCCGAGCACCTCGCGACCGCACGAACGGCATCACCCGGCTCATGTGCATCACCGGGATACCCTCGGTGATGCAGACGACAAGCGGGATTCCGGCGTCAACCGCCTCGAAGATCGCTCCGGCCGCGGCCATTGGCGGCACATAGATCACCGAGCAGTTGGCTTTGGTGGCGCGAACCGACTCGGCCACGGTGTTGAAGATGGGCACCCGGTTCTCGAATTTCTGCCCTCCCTTCCCCGGGGTCACGCCGGCCGCCACCGTGGTCCCGTACTCCAGCATATGGCGGGTATGGAAAGCTCCCTCGCGGCCGGTAATCCCCTGGACGACAAGCCGTGTGTTCCGGTCGATGAAAATGCTCACGCCGCCTCCCGCGCCAGGCGAACCACCTGCTCCACCGCCTGATCCATGTCACTTAGCGCCCGCATGCCCACCGCCTCGAGGATCTTGATTGCCTCGGCCTCGTTGGTGCCGGTCAGGCGGATGACGATGGGCACTTTGACCTTGAATTGGCGGGTGGCGGCCACGATGCCGTTGGCCACGTCGTCCGTCCGGGTGATCCCGCCAAAAATATTGAAGAGGATCGCCTTCACGTTGGGATCGCTGGTGATGATCTTGAGCGCGCTGATGACCTTTTCCGGATTGGAGCTGCCGCCGATGTCCAGGAAGTTGGCTGGCTCCCCGCCGTAGTACTTCACCAGGTCCATGGTAGCCATCGCCAGGCCGGCGCCATTCACCACACACCCGACATTGCCCTCGAGCTTGATGAAGGACAGGTTGGCCCGGCGGGCAGCCGCTTCGCTCGGTTCCTCGGCGGTGTCGTCGCGCAGAAGGCCGAGGTCCGGTCGCCAGAACAGCTCGTTGTCATCGATGACGATCTTGGCATCGAGCGCGAGCACCTGGCCGCTGGGCGTCGTCACCAGCGGGTTGATCTCGGCCAGGGAACAGCCGTTGGTGGTGAAGACGGTATACAACTGCTCGATGATCCGGGCCGCGGCTTTGACCTGGGTGAAGTCGCTGTACAGCGCGAAGGCGAGAGTCAGCGCCTGATGAGGGAGCAGGCCATACGTCGGGTCGACCGATAATCGCAGGATCTTCTCCGGGGTCTTGGCAGCCACCTCTTCGATGTCGATGCCTCCAGCGGAGCTTACCATGAACACCGGCCGCTGCGTCTCCCGATCCATGATCAGGCCGAGGTAGCTCTCGGTGGCAATCTCCGCGGCGGGGACCACAAGCACTTTGTGCACCTCCAACCCCTTGATGCTCATCCCCAGGATCTCGGCCGCGTGATCGAGCGCCTCGCCCGGGTTACGCGCCAGCTTTACACCACCCGCCTTCCCCCGCCCTCCTGAGTGCACCTGCGCCTTGATCACGACCGAGCCGCCCAGCCGGCGCGCGATCGATTCGGCCTCGGTCGGGGTCGAGGCGACATCGCCGTCCAGCATCGCGATGCCAGCGGCCTTGAGCAGGGCTCGGGCCTGGTATTCGTGCAGATTCACGGCAGCCTCATGATGGTGGTTCCGGTTTCGCCGCGGAGCGCGGCTGGTCCATCGGAGAGCCGGGCGATGATGGCCCGCATGCCGCCCCGGCGCACGAAGCTCGCGGCCGCCTCGATCTTGGGCTTCATGCCACCGGCATCGAGCGAGCCTCCCACGATCATCTGTTCGGCCTGCTCCACAGTCATCCGGCGAATAGGGCGCGCCTGAGGCGTTCCCCATCCCTCGAAAACCGCATCCACATTTGTCAGGATCATCAGCACTTCGGCCTCGAGTTGGCTGGCAAGAATGGCGGAAACGCGATCCTTGTCGACCACGGCGTCGAGTCCCTCGAGCCCTAGCAACGGATCCTGATATACCGGCGGACCGCCGCCGCCGGCAGCGATCACCATCGTACCCTGGTCGAGCAGTCGCTTGATAACCGAAAACTCTACGACTCCGAGCGGCATGGGGCTGGTGGCCATGCGGCGCCAGGCACCCGCACCATCCTTGTCCACCGCTCGCCCGGCCTCGCGAATGCGAGCGGCCTCCTTTTCGGGCAGCGGATGACCGATCGGCTTGGTTGGTCGACTGAGCGCCGGATCGTAGCGATCGACCAGCGTCTGGGTGATGACGGTGACGACCTCTCGCTGTACCCGGGCCGTGGCGAGGGCGTTCTGGAGGGATTGCTGGATCATGTACCCTATCCACCCCGCGGTCTCGGCGACCAGGACCCCCAGCGGCAGCGGCTCCGCGACCTTCCGAGCCGCCTCGTTCCGGAGCAGCTCATCGCCGACTTGCGGACCGTTTCCGTGCACGATGACGATCCGCCATCCCTGCCTGGCCAGCTCTACGATAGGCGCGACACTCTCCCGCGCATGCCGGAACTGGTTGGCTACGGTGGCCGGCTCATCCGAGCGCGCCAGCGCGTTGCCCCCGAGTGCCAGCACCGCGGTGCGAACGCT
>DATBSM010000049.1:0-9828 GCA_036559785.1 Gemmatimonadales bacterium | reverse complement strand
AGCGCAAAGTACAGCGCCAAAGCCAGGCCGATGATCGTGGCCCAGCGGCCGGCGGTCACAGCGGGTAGAGGTCCCGGCCCGGATAGTGAGCCAGATCGCCCAGCTCCTCGGCAATGCGGAGCAGCTGATTGTACTTGGCGGTCCGGTCGGTCCGGCTGGCGCTCCCGGTCTTGATCTGCCCCGCCCCGGTGGCCACAGCCAGATCGGCGATGAACGTATCCTCTGTCTCGCCCGACCGGTGCGAGATCACGACACCGTATGCGCTCCCCTTGGCCAGCTCGATGCACTGGAGCGTTTCGGTCAGGGTCCCGATCTGGTTGACCTTCACCAGCACGGCGTTGGCGACGCTCTCCTCGATCCCGCGGCCGAGCCGGTCCACGTTGGTGACGAAGAGATCGTCGCCCACCAGCTGGACCCGCTCGTGCAGCCGCTCGGTGAGCAGCGCCCAGCCCTTCCAGTCGTTCTCCGCCAGCCCATCCTCGATCGATACGATCGGATACCGGTCCACCCAGCCGGCATACAGGTCCACCATCTGCTCGGCCGACTTCCGGCTCCCATCACCCTTCTTGAAGACGTACTCCCCGTCCTGATACAGCTCCGATGCCGCCACGTCGAGCGCAATGGCCACGTCGGCACCCGGCTCGTAGCCCGCCGACTTGATCGCCTGCATCACCACATCGAGTGCGGCCTCGTTGGACGGCAGCATGGGGGCAAAACCGCCTTCGTCTCCCACGGCGGTGGACAGCCCCATCTTGGTCAACACCTTCTTGAGGGCGTGAAAGACTTCCACACCCATGCGCAGTCCCTCAGGAAAGGTCTCCGCCCCGATGGGGACGATCATGAACTCCTGCGCATCCACGTTGTTCGACGAATGGGCACCGCCATTCAGGATGTTCATCATCGGTACCGGGAGCACCCGCGCCATCGGACCGCCGAGGTAGCGATACAAGGGGAGCCCGCAATCCTGGGCGGCCGCACGGGCCACCGCGAGCGACACACTGAGGATGGCATTGGCGCCGAGCTTGCTCTTGTTGGGAGTGCCGTCGGCATCCATCATCTCGGCGTCAACCTCGATCTGGTCCGCCGCAGCCCTGCCCTCCAGCCTGGGGCCCAGCACCTCGTTCACGTTGCGCACCGCTTCGGTCACGCCCTTCCCGGCGTATCGCTTGGAATCGCCGTCCCGCAGCTCCACCGCCTCGTGCTCCCCGGTTGAGGCGCCGCTGGGCACCGCAGCCCGCCCCTGAGCCCCACTGGAGAGGACCACCTCGGTCTCGACCGTCGGGTTGCCACGGCTATCGAGGATTTCGCGTGCGTGAACTTCGATAATGGTGGACATGTTGATCCGGAAAGGGAGATCTAGAAACAGCCTAGGGTCTAGCCATGCGCGACCGAACCTAGCGGGCCTGCCCGGACCACGTCAACCGAAGTGATTGAATCCGTGCAGCTCGAGAGGACGGCCTGCCAGCCGGAAAACGACGCCGGTTCCCTCCGCCGCCAAGCCGATGCGGGTGAGCGGGATACCACACTCCTGGACGAAAAGGCTCATCGCGTCAAACCGGGACGGCAGTGCCACCAGCAGCTCGTAGTCCTCGCCGCCTTCGGCGGCAAATCGTTCGACCGGCAGATCCAGTCGGCGGGCTTCCTCGGCGGCTTCGGCCACAACGGGTATCGCATTCAAATCGATCTCCAGGGAGACGCTGGACGCGGCCGCGAGGTGCCACGCATCCCCGGCGAGTCCGTCGCTCAGATCGATCATCGCCCGCGCGCCGTGCCGGGCGAGCCACCGGCCGGCCGCAATCCTCGGTTCGGGATGCGCGAAGCGCACTCTCGCCCCCGGCGACGGCACCACTCCCCGCCGCCAGGCCTCGAGCGCGGAGCGGGCTCCACCAAGCTGGCCAGTCACCCAGAGTCCGTCTCCCGACTCGGCCCCGCCACGAGTCACTGGTGCCCGGGTGCGCCCGACCACGGTGACGGTCAGGCTCCAACCGGGGCCGGACGCAAGATCACCGCCGAGCACCACCGAGCGCACCGATCGCGCGGCCGCGCCCACACCGGCCATCACCTGGAGCAGCTCAGCCTCAGCGGCTGCAGCAGGCATGGTGACTGCACAGAGGAGACCGATCGGCTCGGCGCCTTCAGCCGCCAGATCGGAGAGCGCCGCTGCGGCCGATCGCCAGCCGACTTCCTCGGGGCCGATCCAGTTCCGGCGGAAGTGCACTCCTTCCACGCTGACGTCGGTACTGAACGCGATGAACTCCTCGCCTTCGCGGATGAGGCCGCAGTCATCCCCCAATCCGGTTCCCTGGTCGCCCAACAGCGTGGCGATTTTCCGGATGCGATCGAACTCGGGTCCGGGACCAAGCGCCAGCGTTTGCCCCGGCCTCGTCCGTGTCATGGCCGAATCGCGCTCAGCCGGAAGCGCACCAGTCCCCGGTCGGTAGCCACCCAGAGGTACTCGGCGTCCACCGCGAGATCGTTGATGACTCCGGGCAGATCGGCGTCCCGCAGGGGACGGACTGGCGGCGTGCTGAGCCGCACGAACCCGAGTGCACGATCGCCTGCAACCCAGAAGCCCGGGCCGTCGGACACGAAACGGCGCAGCCGCCCCAGGAGTGCGGAGAGATTCGGACCCTGGGTCCATCGGCGGGTCTTCGGACCGCGCCACAGGAGACCGTCGCGGGTGAGGGCCACCAGTGTATCTCCCAGAGTGGCCAGGTCCACGACGGGAGCCTGGAAGCTGGGTGAGTCCATCCCCTCCGGCCGCACCAGTCCCCCGAGCCCGGGGAGCGCCAGGAGCACGCCGGAAGGCGTGCCGACCCAGACCGAGTCGCCGGCCGGGAAGACCGCGTAGGCGGGATCGGAGTAGGACGGCGCTAGCCGCTCTACCGCGAGAGCATCGCTGATCCGGGCGATTCCCCGCTCCGTGCCGACCGTGATTCTGCCGCCACGGGAAGCGATCGAGTACACCCGGCTATCGGGCAGGCCACGGCTATCGTCCACCAGCTCGAGCCGACCGTCCGCAGGATTGACGCGAGCGACGCCAAGATCGGTGGCGGCCCAGAGCGCTTTGCCCTGGCCGCTCAGGTCGCGGACTTGATCGAACGGCGTTCCGGTCGCCGACGGACCGGGGAGCGAACGAAATTCGGTGAGATCGCCGGCAACAAACGTGAGCGACGCATCCGCCACCTCAGTCCGGTTGGTGCCGGCCCAGACGCCGCCGGGCCAGCTGAACACCGCGCCGATCCGATCCGATGGCAGCCCGAAACTCAGCCGCTGAGGAAGCGGGGCACCGTCCTCCACGTATAGCGCGCCGATCCCGGAGGTGCCGAGATACCACCCGCGATTGTCGAACGCGCGCGCGGCCGCCGTGTAGCGGACGTTGCGCAGACGGTTGTCGCTCAGAATCGCCGCCGCATTGGCCTGGAGCGAGGGATTGCTACGGACCGCCCGCTCGACCGAGGCCGCCACAATCGGGTTTCCTGGCGCCTGAGCCGGCACGGGAACCGTCCCGCCTCGGGGCAGCAGCTGCCACTCGCGCCGAGTGCGGATAAAGAGGCCCGCGGCGGGGTTGTTTTGATCGAAGGCGATCGCTAACACGCCATCGGGCACCGCACCCTGATCCCACAGCTGGATCTCGGGCTGATAGTGCACCCACCCGTCGGGACGGGCGAGCCAGAGCGAGTTATCCAGCGGATCGGCGAGCGCGGTGAAGACCCGCGCGAGCAGAGACGGAGTAGGAGGGTCGAATGACCCTTCCCAGTGCCGGAACTGCGGGTTCCAGATCAGTACCGCAGATGGCGACACAATGTAGACGCGATCCAGCGACGCGGCGATCCCATTGATCCGGCTGAAATCGCGGATGACGATCCGGTCTTCGGGGCGCCAATCACGGGAGAATGACTGGGCCGTGGCCGGAGCTGTCAGACACGGCAGGGCGAGCACCGCAAGAAGATGACGCATCGACAAAATCTATCGCGCTACGTGGTTTGAGGCCGGGGCAGCTCGAACAGGATGGGAGGGCGTGGCGCCGGCCGGGCGGTACGGAGTACTTCCCACTCCCGCCAGAGATCGGGAAGGGCCTGCACCACATCCATGGGGCGGAGACTGCGAGCAGTACAGCGCCGGGCCGCGAGGTCGGCGGCTCGGCCCAGCACCTGCGCACCCAGGGCAGCGGCAATGTCAGGCTCGAGGCCGCTGGCCAGGTTCGCCCCCGCGATCCCGCTCAAAACATCCCCGCTTCCGCCGGTGGCGAGCCCGGGATTGCCGGCGACGACGGTGAGAAGCTGTCGCTCGCGTGACGCAATCACGGTGGGTACGCCCTTGAGCAGGATCACGGCGCCGGTCTCCTGGGCCGCCGCGGCCGCCGCCGCCCAGGGATCGAGCTCCCGCGTGCCAGCCAGCGCCGGGAACAGGGCGCGGAACTCGCCGGGATGAGGTGTGAGGACCAGGGAGCGTCCAGCGGCAAGCAGCGCCAACTCATTGGCCGCGCCCCCGAATGCCACGAGCGCATCGGCGTCCAGCACCACCGCGCGCGCCGCCTCCACCAGAGCGGTGATGAGCTTGCGCCGGCCCGGCTCGCGGCCGAGGCCGGGACCGATGACCACGGAGTCGGCCCGGGCGATCAGCTCGAGGAGGGCGGCGGACGGCGGCTGATCGAAATGATGAGCGAAGGTCTGGACGTCCGGCTCGGCTTGCATGAGCGCGGCGACGGTGTCAGGTGGCGCCACCGCGTGCACCAGACCGGCCCCCGCGCCAAACGCGGCGCGCGCGGCCATTCGTATAGCGCCGCTCATGCTGGTATCGCCGCCGACCATCACGACGCGGCCCCGATCGCCCTTGTGATCCCGGGCCCGCAACCGGCGGATCCACAGCGCGGCCTGAAGGTCGCTGACCACGGCGGGCCAGGCCGGATCGGCGGGTGGGTGACCGATGTCGACGACCACGAGGTCGCCCACCTCATCCCGCGCCAGCAGGTGACCACGGCGGAATCCGCCGAAGGTCACGGTGAGATCGGCTCGCGTCACGCCATGGACCATTCCCGTCAACAAGTCGACGCCGGTAGGACCGTCAATGGCAACGACGGGAACGTCGAGATCCAGCAGGCGCCCGAGCAGCGCGGCCAGTCCGGCGCGGGGTGCCCCGGATGCGCCGGTGCCGAGCAGCGCGTCGATGGCGAGCCCGACCGCCGGCCAAGGCCCATCGGGACCGACTTCCCGAACTCCCTCAGCCCGGGCCAGCCTGGCCATTCTCTCACGCAGCTCCGATCCAGGCCCTGACGACGCCACCCAGACCGGAACCTCGACATGGTGCAGTGCCCTCGCGACTACCCAGCCATCCCCGCCATTGTTACCCGGCCCCGCCGCCACCAGCACGCCGGCCCGAAGCAGGTGCGGGTACCGATCGGCCAGAATAACCGCAACCGCCCTCCCCGCACTCTCCATGAGCGTGGCGAGGTCGACGCCGGCACCGATGGCCAGGCGGTCCCAGCTGTTCGATTGTTCGGGGGAGAGGACGGGGATGCTGGGGGGCATGGGCTATTGGCTATGGGCTATGGGCCTACTCAGTCCTGCAAAGCTACGGTCGCAAACTGGATGCGGACATGCGCCTCGACGTAGCCAATAGCCAATAGCCTACTTATACGACTGCCCTATCGCCCTGCCGAAGCTGATCTCGCCGTTGTCGATTCGCAGATTGAACCCACATTCCGGGTTGGTGCAGACCCACGCTTTGTACGTGATAGGTGCGCCTTCACGGCCGTAGTCCGACAAGGGAATCAAGGTTCCTTGCGAACATTTCTGGCACCCCGGCCACTCTTTTGTCTCCATGCTTCCTCCCTTTGGCGGTTCGAGGCTAGGCGCCGCGCACGCCTTGCCAGTCGTAGGAATCGCCAAAGGCCTCGGCGAACTGGAACACCGCCTCGAAGTCCGACTCCAAATCGCCGGGTTGGGTGACCAGGAGCCCGACCTCGACCAGGGTGAAGACGATACGGCCGATGTCCTCCGTGCGGGTAATCCCCCAGTGAGCCAGGACGACCGGTGCCAGCAGGCCGAACTGCTTGCGAGCAAAGTCGCGGCAGGCCCATGCCAGCTCCGCCCCGGTCACGTGCCGCCGAGCCTCGAGGTTAGTTTGCAGAAACTCGATAGTCCCGAGGACGAAGATATACCCACGCTCGTGAAACTGACCGCCACGAGCGCGAATGCGGGCCATCACGTCGTCCGCGAACTGCAGTTCGTTCACCGCTGTGCCCCCATTGGAGAAGCCACCCGCACCCTGCGCGCCCCATCCGATCCAGCGTGGGCCTTCCGCGGTGCGTACAGCGGAAAGTCAGCCGCCAACTCCTCAACTTCGGCGTTGATCCCGGCGAGGGTGTCCTCGTCCGGACGGGTCAAGGCCCGATCGATCAGCTCGGCGACACGCCGCATTTCGCCGACCCCCAGGCCTCGGGTGGTAACCGCCGGCGTGCCGATCCGGATCCCGCTGGTTACGAAGGCCGACTGGGGATCGTCCGGGATGGTGTTCTTGTTCACCGTGATTCCAGCCTGGCCCAGGATCTTCTCCGCGGCTTTCCCGGTCAGGTTCTTCGGCCGCAGGTCCACCAGCATGAGGTGGGAGTCGGTGCCGCCCGAGACAATGGCAAAGCCGCGATCGATGAGTGCGTTGGCCAGGGCCTTGGCATTCTCCACCACCTGCCTGGCGTAGATCTTGAAGTCGTCGGTCAGCGCCTCACCGAAGGCCACGGCCTTGGCCGCGATGACGTGCTCGAGCGGACCGCCTTGAGTCCCGGGGAACACTGACTTGTCGATCGCCTTGGCGTGTTCCAGGGTGCACAGGATGAGTCCGGCGCGAGGCCCCCGCAGCGTCTTGTGCGTCGTGCTGGTGACGACCTGCGCGTGCGGCACGGGGGAAGGATAGACTCCACCCGCCACCAGTCCGGCGAAGTGGGCCATGTCCACAAGGAAGAAGGCGCCCACCTCATCCGCGATCGACCGGAACGCGGCAAAGTCGATGATCCGGGCATACGCGCTGCCACCGGCGATAATCAGCCGGGGACGGTCCTGGAGCGCCTGATCCCGCACCTTGTCGTAATCGATCAGGCCCGTGCCCGGGTTGACGCCGTAATGCACCGCACGCCAGATCGTCCCGCTGTGGTTGACCGCGGCTCCGTGGGACAAGTGGCCGCCATGCGGCAGGGACATACCCATCAGGAGCTCACCCGGCCGGATGAGCGCCATGAACGCGGCGAAGTTGGCCTGAGCACCGGAGTGAGGCTGCACGTTGGCGTGTTCCGAGCCGAACAACTGCTTGAGCCGGTCGATGGCCAGCTGCTCTACCTCGTCGACGACCTCGCAGCCGCCATAGTAGCGCTTGCCAGGCAGTCCTTCGGCGTACTTGTTCGTCAGTGGCGTGCCCATGGCGTCGATCACCGCCCGGCTGGCAAAGTTTTCGCTGGCGATGAGCTCCAACCCATTCTGCTGGCGGCGCAGCTCGGCATCGACCAACCGGGCTACGGTCGGGTCGGCTTGGCGGAGTGATGCGTTGTGATCGAGGGTCATTCGCGCTCCTGTTCGATCTTCTCTACCCGGCGGCTGTGCCGGCCACCGGCAAATCCAGTGTCAAGCCACGTCTTCAGGATCTCGACACCCTCTTCTTCGCTCACGAAGCGAGCCGGGAGGATGAGGATATTGGCATCGTTATGCTCCCGGGCGAGCCGGGCGAGCTCTGGCGACCAGGCCACGGCAGCACGGACGCCCGGGTGCCGGTTGGCTGCATACGACATTCCCAGTCCGGTTCCGCACAGCAGGACTCCACGGCTCGCGTCGTGGTGCTCCACCCTGGACGCGACGCTATGGGCGTAATCCGGATAGTCGGTGGATTCCAGGCCGTGGGTGCCCAGGTCCAGCGGCTCGTATCCGAGCGCCCGTAGCTCCTCGACCAACCGCTCCTTCAACTGGAAGCCGGCGTGATCCGACCCGATGGGAATGACTTCACTCATTGGAGGTAATGTACAGTGAAGTCCGGCAGCGGGGCAGCGGGGCGGCGAGGCAGTAAGTCCAACTGAGGAATGAGCGTACCACTATTTGTCAATAGTAATCGGGCCGCGGCTGTTTTCTGTTCGGCTGTTCTGCCCCGCCGCCCCGCTGCCCCGCCTATTTCCTCTCCCCCATCCACATCCGGTCCAGCCCGCCCACCGCCGCGATCCGCTGTTCGGCCAGACGATCCGCCGCCCGGTAGGTTGGGATCCGCTCCCGCCGCGCGATCTCGAAAATGCGGAGCAGGGTCTCGTAGATCTCCCCCGCCTTTTTCTTGGCCCGCTCCTCCGGCCAGCGGTGCAGCTCCCCGTAGACGTTGATGACTCCGCCGCCGTTGATCACGTAGTCCGGGGCGTAGAGAATTTTCCGGTTCTCCAGCTCATCGCCGTGGCGATCCTCGGCCAGTTGGTTGTTGGCTCCTCCGGCAATGATTTGCACCTTGAGACGCGGCAGCGTCTCGTCGTTGATCGTGGCACCCAGCGCGTTGGGGGAGAAGATGTCCGCGTCCTGGTCATAAACCACGTCGGGCGACACCGGCGTGGCGTTGAACTCCTGCACCGCCCGCCGCACCTTCTCGGCGTCGATGTCGGTGACGATGATCGTGCCGCGCTCCGCGTGCAGATGCTGCATCAGGTAATAGGCCACCTTGCCCGCCCCCTGCACTGCCACCGTCTTCCCCGCCAGGCTGTCGCTGCCCCAGCGCTCCCGGGCCGCTGCCTTCATTCCGACATACACGCCGTACCCGGTGACTGGCGAGGGGTCGCCCGACAGCCCAAGCAGCCCGGCGACGTGATTAGTCTCCAGCTTGATGTACTCCATGTCCGCCGGACTGGTGCCGATATCCTCCGCGGTGATATAGCGGCCACCGAGCGTCTCGATGAAGCGGCCATGGGCGCGAAAGAGCGCCTCGCGGTCAACTCGCCTGTTGTCGCCGATGATCACCGACTTGCCGCCACCGAGGTTGATCCCCGCCACCGCCGACTTGTAGGTCATCCCGCGCGCCAGCCTCAACGCATCGGTGATGGCCTCATCGGTGCTCGCGTACTGCCAGAACCGGGTGCCGCCCAGCGCCGGGCCCAGCGTGGTATCGTGAATCGCAATGATGCCGAAATAGCCGCAGGAGGGATCGTGCGAGAGCAGGACTTGCTCGTGACCCAAGGAGTCCATCGCTGCGAAGATGTCCAGGGATGGTCCCGAAGCGTGAGCGGTAAGCGGTGAGCGGTGAGCGGGAACAATCGACTGGGCGTCGGCCGGTGTCCCGCTTACCGCTGACCGCTTACCGCTTACGCTCTTGTTCATAGTCATAGAATCCCCTTCCACTTTTGCGCCCCAGGTACCCTGCGGCCACCATTTTGCGCAGCAGCGGCGCGGCGCGGTATTTGTCGTCGCCCAGCCCCTTCTGGAGCACCTCGAGGATAGCCAGGCACACATCGAGTCCGATGAAGTCGGCCAGGGCGAGGGGGCCCATAGGGTGGGCCATGCCCAGCTTCATGACCGTATCGATCGATTCGGGCGTGGCCACCCCTTCCATGACACAGAAGATGGCCTCGTTGATCATCGGCATCAGCACCCGGTTGGAAACAAACCCGGGATAGTCGTTCACCTCGACCGGGGTCTTCCCCAGGGCGCGGGCGGCGTTCATGACCGTGGTGGTGGTGGCGTCGCTGGTGGCGTGCCCCCGAATGACCTCGACCAGCTGCATCACGGGCACCGGGTTCATGAAATGCATGCCGATGACCTGTTCCGGTCTCCGGGTCCGGGCCGCGATCTCGGTGATCGAGATCGAGCTGGTGTTGGT
>DATBSM010000048.1:0-5587 GCA_036559785.1 Gemmatimonadales bacterium | reverse complement strand
CCACCAGTTTCCCCCGGTCTACAAGGCTCTCGGCGGCACGGAGGCGTACGGGAGCCACCGTGGCTTCCCATGCGCGACGCGGATGCCACAGCGCCGCAGCAGCCCCGTTCACCGGCCCGGCCGAAGTGAAGGCGGCAGCGCCGAGGACAAGGCATACCAGACCCGCTGCCGAGACCGTCCGTACCGGCCGGGCAATCGGCTCGACCGCCGCCGCACCTCGCCGGGAGACCTCCTCCGCCTGAGTGCGGTCCGCCAGATCGAGCAGCTGGCCACTGGTGCCGGTTGCGGCAGCATCGAGCAGTGCCGTCAGGGTGCCATGCCGCCAGGCGCCGAGCTCCTCCAGCCTCCCGGCCAGCCGCACAGTAGAAAGCCGGGCCTGGGTTCCCCACGCCAGGTAGGCGATGGCCGCGAGTCCCAGGAGAGCCATACTCCAGGCGAGCAGCACCCAGTAGGGCGCGCTGAACCAGCCGAGGCGCGCGCTCCAGGCCCAGGCCGCGAGCAGCGCTGCCACCGCGCCGAGTCCCAATGCGGCCCAGCCCGCACCGTTTCGGCTCCTGAGCGGCCGTCCCAGCCGCTGAAGCGCGCTCTGCGTGGCCGGTGCGGTCACCCGCCGTATCCAACCGCGTAGGCAAAGAGGTTTACACCCATCTTGAGCGCGGCCTCGCGTTTGTCCGGGGTGTCATGATGCACCTGGGGATCCTCCCACCCATCGCCCAGGTCGGACTGGTACGAGTAGTAGACTACGAGGCGGCCGTCGAGGAAGATGCCGAACCCCTGCGCGGGCTTACCGTCGTGCACGTGGATCTTGGGCGTCCCCTTCGGAAAGTCGTAGATCAGATGATAGATCGGATGGTCGAGCGGAACCTCGACCAGCGGGTGGTCGGGAAAGAGTCGCGCCAGCTCTCGGCGAATCGAGGCGTCCATCCCGTAGTTGTCGTCCGCATGGAGGAACCCGCCCTGTTGCAGGTACCGGCGCAGCGTGGCGAGATCTCGATCGCTCCAGCGGACGTTGCCGTGGCCGGTCATGTACAGGTAGGGGACGTTCCAGAGATCGTCGTCGCTCAGGGTGACGACCTTCTCCTCGGTGGCGACACGAAGCCTGGTACGGGTCCTGATGGAGGAGAGCAGGTTGGGAAGGCTGGAAGGATTGGCGTACCAGTCGCCACCGCCATCATAGTGCAAGCGGCCGATCGTCATGACCGGATCAGGCGCGATCGGTACCGCCGGTGCCCAGAGGGTAACGCCGAGGGCAACGAACATCCGCGGGATCACGGTAACTCCATGACCAGCTTATAGGCTTCGTTTCTTGGAAGGCCGAGGGATTGGGTAAGCTTTTGCACTACCTCCCGCCGGCTCATGCCCTCGGCCAGGAGCGAGGTAGCCTGTTCGATTGCGTCCTCGGTTCGGTCGGGCTCGGTAGGCGGCTCACCCGTTCCTTGAAGCACGATCGTCAGCTCCCCCCGGGGGGGTACCGCCGAATAATAGTCGACCAGCTCCCCCAGCGTCCCGATCCGAATCTCCTCGTGCATCTTGGTCATCTCGCGACAGACCACCGCCGTCCGGCCCGGCCCGGCCAGGGGAATGAGATCCTCCAGCAACGCGAGCAGCCTCGGCGGCGCCTCGAACAGGACTACGCTCCACTCTTCCGCTGCTGCCCGGCTGAGCAGGCGGGAGCGCTCCCGGCCTTTTCGGGGGATGAAGCCGAGGAAGAGGTAGCGGTCGCCGGGAAGGCCGGCCGCTGACAGCGCTGTCGCCACGGCGGAGGGACCGGGGACAGGAATGACCGGGATCCCGGCGTCGCGGGCCTGGGCCACGAGATCCGTCCCCGGATCGCTGACCGTTGGGGTTCCTGCATCCGAGACCAGGGCGATGTCCCGGCCCGAGCGCAGGATGTCGAGCAGGCCGTCGAGCCGATGCTCGCCCGAATGGGCGTGATAGCTCATGAGGCTGGGCCGGGCCCCGAGATGGCTCAGCAGCCCCCGGGTGCGGCGGGTATCCTCGGCAGCCACCACCGACACTTTGGCCAGCACCTCCGCCGCGCGGAGCGAGAGGTCGCCAAGGTTGCCGAGCGGGGTTGCGACGACGTATAGAGTGCCGGGCGTGGGCATGTTTGATTCTAATAGGGCGGGAAGGACGGGAAAGTCGGGAAGGAAAGAAAAACGGGAAGAGAGTTGCTTCCCTTCCCGCCATTCGCGTCACTCCCGTCCTTCCCGGTCCTAGCAAAGATGCTGCTTGATCTTCCCTTCGAGGGTGGCCTTCGGCACCGCGCCAATGACGGTGTCCACGTGCTGGCCGTTCTTGAAGAAGAGAATGCTCGGAATCGAGCGAACGTTGAACCGCATGGCGGTCCGCTGGTTCGCGTCCACATCGACCTTGGTCACCTTGGCCTTGCCGACATATTCGCCCGCGAGCTGATCGAGTATCGGCGCCACGATCTGGCATGGCCCGCACCAGGACGCCCAGAAATCCACCAGTACGAGTCCGTTCGCTTGCTCGATTTCAACCGCGAACGAGGCGTCACTCACGTGCACGGTCAAGGTATTCGTACCGCCCATGTTGATTATTCTCCTTTATGTGATTTTCAGCGGGGCAGCCGGGCAGCGGGACAGTAAGGACCCCGCTGTTACCACCCCGCGGCCCCGCGGCCCCGCTTACCTCGAGGAACCAGTGCCCGATCTCCCCCGCATTGCGCATGTCGGAATTGCCGTCGCCGACCTGGAAACGGCACTCGCCTTCTACCGGGACGTCCTGGGGATCGTGCCGCATCCACCCGAAAGGGTCGATGGCGCCACTATCCTGGCGCTTCCATTCGGAGACTCGGAAGTGGAGTTGCTCGCCCCGCTCCACGCCGACAGTCCAATTGGAAAGTTCCTGGCCAAGCGGGGCCCCGGTATTCACCACATCTGTTATCAGGTCGCCGACCTCGATGCCGCACTCGAGGCCTGCCGGAGAGCCGGATATCGTCTGATAGACGAGATACCACGTACCGGGGCGGCGGGCCGTCGGATCGCCTTCGTGCATCCGAAGGCGACCGCTGGAATCCTGCTCGAGTTGACCGACTAGCTGACTAAAAGATAACAGCGGCCGGCGGGGAAGGTTCCCGGATTAACCCTGAGACGCGCTGTCTCCCGGAGCTCCTTCCAGACAGGGGCGGGCCGGGTTCCCGGCCGCAGCCAGATCGAGCTGGGTGACGATCCAGAAATCGTCGCGGAGCTTGACTGCGGTGAAGGGTACCGACCAGGTGCAGGTGCTACGCTTGATCTCGACCTGCACGTCGCGGTGAGTCGGGTCGGTTCCCGGTTGGTCCGACGTGACGCGGAACGAGTCGTTGCGGAGGTAGGCCTGCATGATCGCGATGCGGCGGCGATAATCGGGGGGTTGATTGGTCTTTGCCGCGGGTCCGGCGGTGGTGCCCCACAGGTTCGCCATCTTGTCGAGGTTGCTATCGGCCACCGCCTGCATAAAACTCCGCACAGCGCCGCTCGCGGAATTGGTAGGTGGTGCCTGGGGTGCGCTGCCGCCGCCGCAAGCAGCGAGGAGCAGCACCGATCCGAGCCATCGTTGCTTAATCACAAGTCTCTCGCTGAGCTAGTGTTAGCTTGCGAAGTTAACCGGCATGGGAGCGGCGAGCAATGACTCCGACGCGGCTGTACATCAATGTCGACCACGTAGCGACCGTGCGGCAGGCCCGCCGGACGGACGAACCAGACCCGGTGGAGGCAGCCCTGCTGTGCGAGCACGGGGGCGCCCAGGGGATCACGGCACACCTGCGTGAAGACCGGCGGCACATCCAGGACGACGATGTGGAGCGACTCATGTCCGCCGTCCAGGTGCTCAACCTGGAGCTGGCTACCAGTCCCGACGTCGTGGCCCTGGCCTGCCGGCTCCGGCCTTATCAGGCCACGCTGGTCCCCGAGCGCCGCGAGGAGATTACCACCGAGGGCGGGTTGGACCTCAGCCGACCCAATCCGAAAATGCGGGAGACGATCCGGCGGATGGAGGAAGCCGGGGCCCGGGTCAGCCTCTTCATCGATCCGGACCCTGGAACCATCGATGCCGCCAAAGACCTGGGCGTGCCTGCCATAGAGCTACACACCGGCCGCTATGCCAACAGCTGGCGCCAGAGCGACGCCGCGCTGGAGGAGCTCCAGCAGGCGGCCCGGCACGCTGCCGACATGGGACTCTTCGTGCACGCAGGCCATGGCCTCACCTACGTCAACGTGGCCCCGGTCGCGGCCATCCCGGAAATCGAGGAGCTGAACATCGGCCACAGCGTCGTGAGCCGCTCCGTCATGGTCGGGATGCGGCAGGCGGTGGAAGAGATGCGAAAGGCGATGGAGGGATAGCTATTGGCTATTGGCTATTGGCTATGGGCTATGGGCTATGGGCTATGGGCTTTGGGCTATGGGCTATGGGCGACCCAGTTAGGGATTGCTATGCCCTCTGCAGCACCAGTTCAGCTAAATTGTTGCGACCCCGACTGGCCACTCTTGGCCAATAGCCAATAGCCAATAGCCGCAATGACCAACCCGTTGGGCAGCGCAGACTTCTTTGCCTTGGAGGCCGGTGAGTGTCTGGACCGGCTGGAGACGCTGGTGTCCCGGCCCGGACCACCATCGGCCGATGAGTTCCTGCGTGACGCGCGCGTGCTTCGGGGCTCCGCGCTCATGTCGGCCCACACTCACATTGCCCGGGCCGCGGCTGGGCTGGAGGCGGTTGCCCGGGCTCATCGCGAGCATGCACGACCGTGGGATGCGGCGACCCGGGAGCAGGTGGCGCAGGCGGTGGAGGAATTTCGCCTGCTCGTCCGCCGGGTCTCCGAGTGGGGCGAGGCCGACACCGCGCGTGCCGTGCGGCTCGGGCGTGGGCTCGAGACCCTGGCCGGCCGAACAGCGGCCGGCGTGCCGGAACGCCCCCCCGAGGGCGCGCGGCCGGAGCTCCACACCGGGGTACGGTCATTCGTGGCGCGTGAAGGCGCCCTCATCGCGAGCGCGCTCGACCGCGCCGCCCGGGCGTTGCGCGCCACCCCGGGCGACCGGGAGCCGCTGTACAATGTCATCCGCCGCATGCAGTCGCTTCGTGGGCTGGCCGAGTTGGGCGACCTCCCGCCGCTCCCCGAAATTCTAGATGGCATCGAGCTCGCCGTGGGCGACCTCACCCGGCTCTTCGCCCCCCCGCCTGACGTCGATCAGGTCATGGAGTGCGCCGGGCGCGCGCTGACCCGCATCTCGCGCGACGTCGCCGAGCGCGGACGGCCCGACCCCGACGCCGAGGAGGCTCGCCAGTTCACCGAGGCGCTGCTCCGCGCCTTCGCGGTCGAGCGAGACGTCGTGCCCATCGAATCGCTCTATTTCAGCGGCGATCCAGAGCCGGCAACCCAGCCGTTGTCGCAGCCTCAGTTCACCATGCCGGAGCCGCTGGGCCCGCTGGAGCTGGTCAGTCATGGTGAGCACTTGTGCCAGACAGCCGACCTGATCGCCGCTGCCCGCTCGACTATTCAACGAGACCTCCGTTTCTATCACCTGCTCGGCGCGCTTCGCTCTGCCTCGATTCCCAGTGCCGATCCGGTCGCCGGCGCGCTCGGCAT
>DATBSM010000047.1:0-14044 GCA_036559785.1 Gemmatimonadales bacterium | reverse complement strand
CCACGAACGCGGGAGTCATCCCGAACGCCTCCGCCGCCTTCTGCACCGACTCGACGAAAATCTCGCTCACCATGGCCACCAGGACCGTGACGGCGGCCAGCGTGCCCAGCGCCAGGCCCAACGGCCACGGCGCTCCGCCGCTGCCGTGGGACACGCTGATAAACAGGTCGCGGTGCGTCTTGAGCGAGAACAGCAGGTTCAGCGCGTAGGTGACGATCAGCAGGACCGCCAAGCCCAGGCTCAACTGTTGGGTGAACGCCACCCCCGCCGCGGAGGGGGAGTCGGCTTGCGAGATCGCCGAAGGCACCAGCAGGGCGACCGTGGCCAGAAAGAGCAGGCCAGCCTGCAGGCGGGCGCCGGCCACGTTGTATTCCTGCTTGTGGTGCTTGAGTCCGCCCAGCAGAAACGACGCTCCCAGGATGAACAAGGAATTGGTGACAATCGGGCCGGCAATGGACGCCTTCACCAGCATGTATTGCCCGGCGCGCAGTGCGGTAAGCGCGATGATGAGCTCCGCCATGTTTCCGAGCGTGGCGTTGAGCAGGCCGCCGACCGCATCGCCGGTCTTGGTGGCCACCGATTCGGTGGCGTGACTCAGCAGCACGGTCAGCGGCACGATGGCCAGCACCGACAACACGAAGAGCAGTGTTTCCGCCTCAGGCTTGAGCTTCGCGGCGACAAACACCACGGGCACGAAGGCCAGCAGCCAGAGCAGCGGCGTCTGACGGATATCTTTGAGTAGGGCGTTCATAGGTGTTTCCGCTTCTTGGCCGCCTCCATGGAACGGATGAAGAAGGGGTAGAGTGGCACAGTCACGAGGAGGGCTATGAGCGCGCCCACGACGGTCGGCGGATTCCCTCCCACGACCGTCCAGAGACAGTAGGCCACCGCGGCGAGGCCGATCCATTTGTAGGTCAGGAAGGTCCGGGCCGGCAGCCCATGATCGTAGACCACCTTGACGACCGCTACCGAGGCGTAGACGTAGGGGATGACGGCCAGCATCACCGCGAGATCGATGATCCGGTTGAACTGCCCGGCGATGGTCGGCGACATCGTGGCGAAGAGGACTAACGTCATGAGCACCCCGACGATCGTGAGGCCTCGCCCGGGCACACCGTGGCGATTGAGTCGTCCGAACACCGCCGGGAACATGCCGTCGGAGGCGGCCGCCTTGGCAGACTGGCCAACCAGCAGCATCCACCCGCCGAGCGATCCGACCGACTTGAGGACCGCGCAGACCGCCACAATTACCATGCCCGGCGTCCCGATCGCGAGCCGCGCCGCCTCAGCGAAGGGGGCGTGCGACTTCTGCAGCTCGTCGTTCGGGATGATGCCCATGATCACGGTCGAGCTCAGGATGTACACTACCGCGGCGAGCGCCAGGCCCATCAGCGTGGCCAGCGGGATGTTGCGCTTCGGGTTTTCGATGACGCCGGCGGAAACGGCCGCGCTTTCGATGCCCATGTAGGCCCAGAGCGCGATCGACGCCGCACGGGTAATGGCCTGTCCGTTGGAACCGCCGCTGACATTCCAGCCCCCGAGAAACGTCTCGGGCTCGAACCAGATCCAGCCCAGGAACGCGATCCCGAGGATCGGAATCAGAGCCAGGCTCATGGTCCAGGTCTCGAGGGCCCCGACGACCCGCGGTCCCAGGATGTTGGCGAACGTGAGAATCCAGATCACCCCGGCGGTGGCGAAGACGCTCGCCGGCGGGGCGCTGATCCCGGGAACGAGCTCCGCGAGGTAGCCCACGGCAGCCACCGCAATCGCGATATTCCCGATCCAGTTGCCGAACCAGTAGATGCAGTTGGTCTGGAAGCCCACGTAGGGTCCAAGAAAATCCCGGGCGTACGCATAGGGCCCGCCCTCCTGCGGGTCCAACTCCCCCAGCTTGGCGAAGACCAGGCCCAGGGCGCAGGCGCCGGCGGTGGCCACCAGCCAGCCGAAAATGGCGATGCCACCCACCGAGGCGAGGGTGACGGGGAGCAGAAAGACGCCCGTGCCGATCATGTTGCCGGCCACCAGCATCGTGGCCTGCACCAGGGACATCTTGCGGGCCGGATCGCTCATCAGATGGCCTCGCCGACCGAGAAATACAGCAGGCCGCCGTCACGTCCCCAGGCATAATCCAGGCGCAAGTGCATCGGGTACTTCCGGGTCAGCTGAAAGCGAAGACCGGCGCCGCCGGATGGGAGCAGCTCTCCGCCAAAAATCTCCGATGCCTCCGGGGCCACCTGGGCGAGACCCCCAAATAGAATTGCGCCCAGGCGACCCGCGGTATGACCGCGCAGCTCCACCTGCACCGCGGTGGTGTAGTGGTCCCGGTAGCGTCCCTGGGTGTAGCCGCGTACGGAGAACCGGCCCGCTCCGAGCGAGCACAGGGCGTAGAAAGGGGCGTCTCCCGGCGCTCCACAGGCGAGCAGGTTGGTCGCAAGTACCAAACGCGGACCCCGTAGCCCGTGATACCACGACCAGGCCCCCTGATACCTTTGGAACGAGCCCGACTGCCCGGTAGCGGTGGTGAAGAAATTTCCCTTGAGCTGGGCCAGCGATCCCCGTAGGGGCCAGAAGTCATTGTCACGAGTGTCGTATTCCGCCTGAACGCCCGCCGCGAAAAGCTCGGTGCGGGCCTGATCGGGGACTACGGGTTGGTTGGGTCCCCCCGACTCTAGAGGAGTAACGCTGGTTGTCAGCCAGAGCAGCTGGCCTCCGACATAGAGTCCGCCCACGACTTGGCGGAGCAAGGCGCCCGAGACCAGGAATACGGTCTGCTCCAGGGGAACCGATTGCCCGGAATTTCCAGCGTCGATGCCAACGCCATAGAAGTCATACTCCAGGTCCATGTAGCCAGTCACGCCGCGAGCGCGCCACGTGTCGCCTCCGAACCGTGCCATCTCCAGCGCCATGACGCCCCAGCTGCCGTTCTCACTGGCCAGACCGATGATCGCACCGGTGGAAGGCTTGATGGTGGTATCGGGGTCGAAGCGGTGTATCAGTCCTACCATCAGGGCCGCGCCCCAGCCGATCTGCGAG
This sequence comes from Gemmatimonadales bacterium, assembly GCA_036559785.1. Lineage (GTDB taxonomy): Bacteria > Gemmatimonadota > Gemmatimonadetes > Gemmatimonadales > GWC2-71-9 > CAVVWJ01. Next base: position 11,011 of record DATBSM010000047.1, on the reverse strand, counting down.
TTGCGAAACGGCAGCGGGGCCACGAGCGGCGTGACCCCCGCGCCTTCACGACCCGGGCGTTCGCCCGATTCCGCCGGCGGCTCGATCGAGGTGGCGTCGGATGTTTCCACGCCCTGTGCCCACGCCTTCACGCCCCCGGTGATGATCCATCCGAATACTGCGAGGCGTACAACGGAGGCCGGGCTAACGGGGGCCTCGCTGATCCGGCTGTCGTGGTGCTGCCTCCTTCGTCAGGCACTGCACGTAGTACACGCCTGCCCGGTTCTCGACCCCGTGCGTGTCGTGCCCGAACCCAGGGAACGTGTGATCCCAGGTCGAGAGGGCCTTCAGGTAACTCAGGTACGGACCGTCGGCTGCGCCGGTCGCTTCGCCCGGCATGAGCATCGGAATTCCCGGTGGATACGGCACGACGCTCGTGGCGAGCACGCGATCGGCCAGCTTGTCGAACGGGACGTGCTCGATCTCGTCCCGGACGAGGTGCTGGTACGCCGCACTCGGCGTCATCACCAGCCGTGGTAGGGTTGAAAACGCTTCCGCCAGCCAGTGCGTGCGCCGAGTCTCCTTGAGGGTCGCAAACATCTTGTCGGCGAGGTCGCGCAGACCCAGGGCTCCATACACATCCGGAGCATCGCTGACCTTGTCGGGCAACACGTCGGCCAGGGGCGCGTTGGTGTCGTAGTCGTGCTTGAAGTCGAGCAGGGCGTTGAGCAACGTGCCCCACTTGCCCTTGGTGATGCCGATCGAGAACAGCACGAGAAGCGTGAAGTCGGTGGTCTTTTCCACCTCTACGCCGCGGCGGTGCAGGTAGGCCGTCACCAGTGAGGCCGGAATGCCACGGGTGTCGAGGCCGCCCGCATCGGCTACCCCAGGCGTCAGGATCGAGACTTTGATCGGGTCCAGCATGCAGTACCCGTCCTCCAGGTCCGCGAACCCGTGCCACGCATCTCCCGGATGCAGTACCCAGGCCTCGGGCTCGCGCCCGAGAAAGGCGGGCGAGGCATCCGCGAACGCGACCTTCTTGCCGTTCTCCTTCACGTAGTCGGCGTTCCAGGTCTTGAAGAACCACTCCTTCTTCTCAGCGAACTCGCGATGGACTCGCCCCATGGCCTGCCGGAAGTCCACCGCTTCCTCGATCGACTCGGTGGTGAGCGCGATCCCCCCCGGGCCGTCCATCATCGCGGCCGCCACGTCGCTGGAGACGATGATCGTGTACAACGGCGACGTAGAGGCTTGCATCATGAACGACTCATTAAAGCGCGAGTGGGGAATCGGGCTGCGCCCATCGCGGATGTGCAGAAACGACGCCTGAGACAGCGCCGCGAGCAGCTTGTGGGTCGAGTGGGTGGCGAAGACCGTCGGGCCCTTATGGTCCTTGGGATCGCCGTGCATGGCGTGGCGGTCCCGATAGATCGGGTTGAAGCGGGCGTAGGCATACCAGGCTTCGTCGAAGTGAATTCGATCGACCGTGGGGTCGAGCAGCTCCTCCACCCGGCGCGCGTTGTAGCACAGCCCGTCGTAGGTTGAGTTGGTGACGACCGAGTAGACCGGCCGGGTCTCGATTCCCTTCACGACCAGCGGGTTGGCCTTGATCGCGGCCTGGAGCGCCTCCTTCTTGAGCCGCTCAGGCGGAATGGGCCCGATGATTCCGTAGCGATTGCGCAGGGGCACCAAGTACTGCGGAATGCCCCCAGTCATCACGAGGCTGTGCTCGATGGACTTGTGGCAGTTCCGGTCGCACAGGGCGATTTGGTCGCGGCCCACCGCGGCTATAAAGATCACCCGGTTCGACATGGAGGTGCCGTTCGTGACGCTGTAGGTGCGGTGGGCGCCGAACACCCGGGCCGCGTACCTCTCGTGGGCGCCGATCGGGCCGGTGTGGTCGAGCAGCGAGCCCAGAGCGCCCACGCTGATCGACAGGTCGGTTCGCAGCAGGTTCTCGCCGTAGAAATCGAAAAAGATTCGACCCACCGGCGCCTTGAGGAACGCGGTGCCGCCCTGGTGACCGGGGGTGTGCCAGGAGTACGCGAAGTCCAGGTTGAACTTCATGACCGCCGCCGCCAGAGGAGGCAGCATCACCTCCAGGTAGCGTCGGATGGCGGCCACCACCCGCCCGCCGACGAAGGCCGCTGTGTCCTCCAGCGTCCAGATGAACTCGTCGGCCATTTGCATCACGTCGATCGGGATCGAGGAGGCATGGCCCCGCTCCGCCATCAGGAAGATGGGGATCTTGTCGTTCCGCGCGCGGACCAGCTGGAGCAAGGCGGTGGCTTTTTTATGCCCCTTGTCGCCGCCCAGCGTCCAGTCCACGAGGATCGCGTGGATCGCGGAATCCGATCGGATCACGGCCTCGCCGTCCTCGGCGGAGGCAGCCTCTACCACCTCCACCGCGCGGCCATGCAGCTCCTGCACCAGGGTCCGCACCGCTCGGCCCTCGGCCGTAAGGCTGGTGAGCTCGTCGTCCACCACGAGCGCCCGCATGCTCATGCGCTTGATGCTTCGCTCAATCATGTCACGGCCTCCCCCAAGGCAGTCTCAATCCGGCAGCGAGTTAAACCGGAAGAATGTGATCGTCGCCTCATCCGGTTCACCGAACCACTGCGTGTACATGTTGCCGAATCCTGGGGAGGCGTAGACATGGCTCAAGCTCCGGTCCACCAGGAGCCGGAAGTCCTCGTCTCCCCGCCTGATGGCCAGCGCCAAGGGTTCGAAGGTGAACTGGCGGTCGAGGACGGTCAGGCTCCGGGACGATGGGTGCCGTCGTACCGCGGCCAGGAGAATGGCGCGCTCCCCGAAGAAGGCGTTTACCTGGCGGTCGACTACGGCCTGGATGCCCGCGGCGTAGCTGGGGACGGGGCTGACGCGAAAGTCGACCTGGAGCGTGTTGCGCCGCTCCTTCACCCACTGATCGGCGGTGGTCCCCGCAACCATGGCGAAGGTCTGAGTCTGCAGCACCTGGAGCGCCGCCAGGCGCCAGTTGCCCCGGTAGGCCGTGCCAGGCCCGGAAAGTGTGTTCTTCAGCCGCAGGGGAGCGTCGGAGCGAATCACGACCCCGACCCCTCCCGGGAAAATCGGAGCGGAGAAGGACACTTGCTTCCTCCGCTCCAGCGTCACGGTCTGCGCCGCGCACATGACGTCGATCTCGTTTTGCTGCACCGCCCGAAGCTGCTCATCCACCGTCACCGGCACCCACTCGACCTTGAGCCCGGGAAGTTTCAGCTCGCTTTTGACCGCCTCCGCGACCGACTGGCACAGCTCGACGGAGTATCCCGTGGTCTTCCCCTCCTCGTCCCGGTAGGAGAAGGGCTGCGCGTCGATACGGAATCCCAGCTTCAGGCTCCCGGTCGTCCGGATCCGATCCAGGGTACTGCTCGCTGGCTTCGCGGCCGGCGCTGGTGACTTCTTGGCGGCCTGACCGAACGCCTCCGGCGCTGTTCCGAGCAGTGCAAGGGCACAGACCGCGATCCAGATCCGCTGCTGCCCGGGGACCCGCGAGTGCAAAGGTTGCATGGTGTCTCTCCTTATCCTGTCTGGTCCCTCAGGCCGCTGCCGTGCCCTTCCTGGCCACGAAGCGGTACGCGATAAATCCCCAGATGATGAAGCCAACGGCCATGACGATCGTGCCCCCGAGAACCGCATCCTTGCCGGACGTGTAGAGGGCGAAGGTACTGTAGGCCATCGCGACCACCGCTATCGCCACGTTCACCTGGTACTTCTTCCGGTCCACACCCGCGACTCGCATCATCAGGGGCAGCGCCGAGAGTGCGATGACGTAGGGAATGACGTTGGTGACCACGGCCAGGTTCACCAGGATGCCGAACGTTTCGCTCAGGGTGGGTGAGGCCGTCATCAGCGCCATCAACGACTGGACCACCGCCATGATCAGCATGCCGACGACCGGTGCGCCCATCCGGTTCACCTTCGAGAAGAAGGTGGGGAACATGCGCTCGTCCGCGGCGGACTTCGCGGTCTGGGCGATGGTGAACTGCCAGCCCAGCAACGAGCCCACGCAGGCCAGGACCGCGAGCGCCATCACGATGGCGCCGATGGTCGGGTTGAACATGTGGGCATAGGCCAGCGCGAACGGGCCGGTTGATTTCGCCAGTTCGGCATTCGGCACAATGCCCTGGATCACGGTGGTGGACAGAATGTAGATCACGGCTGCGCCGAGGGTGCCGAACATGCAGGCGAGCGGGACATCACGCTTCGGGTTCTCGACGGCAGACGAGTTCTGCGCGGCGGATTCCATCCCCAGGAACGCCCACAGGGTGAGTGAGATGCTCGAGCCCATCCCTTCGCCGATGCTCAAACCCTGCGGATTCCAGGCGGCCGAGAAGGTATCGCCCTTGAACCAGAACCAGCCCACAACGCAGAGCAGGCCGACCGGCAGGAGGACTCCCCAGACCGTTATGGAGCCGATCTTGCCGGTCACACCCGGTCCGCCGAAGTTCGCGAGCGTGGTGAGCCAGATCAGCCCGATGACGCCGATAGTCGTCGCAACCGGGGTCGACGACAGCCACGCGAAGAAGCCCGCCAGGTACCCAACGGCGGAGATGGCGATCGCCACGTTGCCGATGGCCAGGGACAGGAAGTAGAGGTAGAACACGATGAAGTACCCGGGCTTCCCATAGGCGTCCTCGGCGTAAGCCGACATGCCTCCGCTGCGCTGATTGAAGAGGCCGGCCTGCGCGAAGCCATAGGCAATGGCCATGGACCCGACCGCCGTTACGATCCAGGACAGCAGCGAAATGGCGCCGACCTGGGCCATGTTGGTCGGCAGCATGATGATTCCGGAGCCCATCATGTTCACCGCAACGATGAACGTGAGCTGGACCAGATTCATCTTCTTAGCTTCTGGCACGGTCCCCCCCTCCTTGCGTTTCGCGTCCCGAATCAGCCTGCCGGACCGCGTAGGTGTGGAACTTGATGCGACCATCGATCTGTTCCTGGTACACGCCCTGCACCTCGTGGTTGAAGCATCGTGGGACTCTTGGCACTGAACTCGAGCATCCGCTCTGACATGGTCGCGACCCGTCTCCTATCGCTTCATGCGGTAGATGTGATAGACCCCATCCGCTCCTCGTATCTTCGGCTTCCCCGGTGAACCCGGAGAAACAGCTCATTTCAAACTCGAGCTTCTCTTCCGCGACGTGATCGAGGAGCCTGCCGCCACTGGGGCTCCTCGCGTTCCACGAGCTCGGCCACCGGGAACGGCCGGTGGAAGGAAGTCGGGATCGTAGGACTCTTCGAACTGAACGCGGGCATCGTGACGTCGGGCGGCTGTCGTGGGCTTAACCGTTTTCAGGCAGTAGATATGGTAGACACCATCGTGCTCCTCGGTGCCTTCGACTTCCTTGCCGAACCCAGGGAAGCGGTGGCCGTATTCCTGGAGCGTGCGCAGGTAGGTGAGCCACGGACCGTCGGGCTCGCCGACATTCTCTCCCGGCATGACGATCGGAATGCCCGGGGGGTAGGGGATCACACCGACCGCGACGACCCGGTTGGCCATCTGATCCAGCGGGACCTTCTCCGCCGCTCCCGCCATCAGCTGCTGGAAGGCGCGCCGTGGCGTCATCTCCGGCGTGGGGAGGGTGGCGTAGGCCTGTGCCTGCCAGTGTCCCTGCCGGCTCTTCTTCATATGGGCCCAGAGCTCGTTACCCAGGTCCTTGAGCCCCATCCCCGCATAGCGCTCGGGGGCACCCGCCACGACGCCCGGCAGGGTCTCCGCGAGCGGTGCGTTGCGATCGTAGTCGGCCTTGAAGTCCAGCAGCGCGTTGAGGAGCGTGCCCCACTTGCCCTTGGTAATGCCCACCGAAAAGAGGAACAGGACCATGTGGTCGGTAGTGCGCGACGGCACGATCCCGTGGCGTCCCAGATAGGCGGTGACGATGTCGGCCGGGATGCCCTTGGTGTCCAGCTGTCCGTCCGGCTTCATGCCGGGGCACACGATGCCGAGCTTGATCGGGTCGAGCATGCACCAGTTGTCCGGGATCTCCTCGAACCCGTGCCAGCTCTCCTTGGGATGCAGAACCCAGCAATCGGGCTCCGTGGCCAGCAGCTCGGCCGGCGCCTCGTGGAACGGGATACGCTTCCCGCTCTTGGGGTCCCGGACTTCCTCCGCGTTCCAGGGCGCGAAGAACCAGTCCCCTTTGGCCAGGAACTCCTGCCGGATGCGGGCGACGGCCAGCCGGCACGCGATGGCCTCCTTGATCACGTCCTGGGTGATGGCCTGGCCGGCCGGACCATCCATCATGGCGGCCGCCACCTCGTTCGACGCGATCAGCGAGTAGAGCGGCGAGGTGCTCGCCTGGATGCAGTAGGCCTCGTTGAAGCGCCCGTGGTCGATGGCCCCGCGCCCGTCCCGGATGTGGATGTACGAGGTCTGGGAGAGCGCCGCGAGAAGCTTGTGGGTCGAATGGGTGGCGAAAACCGTAGGGCCGTCCGCCGGATGGTCGGCGGGGTTCCCCCGCATGGCGTACCGGTCGCGATACATCGGATTGAACCGGGCGTAGCCGTACCATGCCTCGTCGAAGTGGATCCGGTCCGTGCTTTTCGCCAGCAGCGCCTCCGCGTCCGCCGCGTGGTAGCACATCCCGTCGTAGGTACAGTTGGTGAGCACGGCGTACACCGGCTGCTTGCGCGCGGCGCCCTTCGCCAGCGGGTTTGCCGCGATCCCCTTCGCGATGGCCGCCGGCTCGAGCCGTGAGGGAGGAATCGGCCCGATGATGCCGTAGCGGTTGCGGGTGGGACTCAGGAACACAGGAATCCCGCCGGTCAGGACGAGGCTCTGTTCGATCGACTTGTGGCAGTTCCGGTCGCAGAGCGCGATTTCGTTGTCGCCCACGCAGGCCGACATGATGGCCCGGTTCGAGCCCGACGTTCCATTAAGCATCGAATAGGACCGCTGCGCGCCGAACACCCGGGCGGCGAAGCGCTCGCTCTCGCCGATCGGGCCGAGGTGGCCGAGGAGCGACCCGAGCGAGGCTCGCTCGACCCCCATGTCGGTGCGGAACAGGTTTTCGCCGTAGAAGTCGAAAAAGGCGCGCCCGACGGGCGACTTGAGGAACGCGACGCCGCCCTGGTGGCCAGGCGCGGCCCATGAGTATTCCCGTTCACGGTCGTAGCGGGCCAGCGCCGCGGTGAACGGCGGAAGCAGGGCCTGCACGTACCGCTCGATCGCGGCGGCGGCACGACCCGCGAGAAAGCCCGGGGTGTCCTCCAGCAGCCAGACGAATTCGTCGGCCAGGGTAGCCACTTCTACCGTAACCGTGCCCGCGACCTCGCGGTCCGCCATCAGGAAGACGGGGACCTTGGCGTTGCGGGCCCGGAGGGCCCTCAGCAGTTCGGTGGCCTGTGCGTGGGTTCGGCGGTTGTTCTTGCCGAGGGTCCAGTTGACGAAGACGCAGTGAATGGCGGAATCGGAAATCACAGTCGCGAGGCCATCTTCGCAGGAGAACGCTTCCACCACTTCGATGCCGCGGGATCGAAGCTCGTTTGCCAGCTCCCGCACGGCGCGGCCCCCAGCCGTGTTCGGCTGGGCCAGCTCATCGTCAACGATGAGGAGTCGGCGAGGCAGCGGGCGAACAGTGCGTTCAGTCACGACCAGTTCCTCCCAGGTAATCAGTAGGAATAGCCGACATAGATCATGCCGTAGGTGAAGTCGTCGGTCCGACCGAAGCCCTGCTCCGCGGCTTCCTGCGGGTGCGCGAACGCCGCGACAAAGCTGACGAGGAAGTTGCTGTTGATCTTCCAGTCGGCGTACGCGTCCAGCTCGGTGGCGAGATCCGTGGAGGTGACGCCCGGCGCGAAGGAGGCCGGCTGATCGAGCTGAAACACATAGCCGATGAGACCGGCGCCCAGCGACTCGCTGGGCGTCAGATGCACCCGGACCTGGTGCGAGATCAGATTGGAGTTGGAGAGGAAGTATTCGCCCGCGATTTCGCCCTGCCACCACGAGCCCCAATCGGCGAACCCGGGGTACAGCATATCGAATGACTCGTCCTTGGTGGTGGCGGGGTCGTCGCCCTCGAAGAACGCGTACCGGTAGGAGACCTTGGGCTTCCAACCGATCTTGCCCAGCTCGTAGGCGCCCTGCGCCATCCAGGCCGTCGAGCCCACCAGATCGCCGTTCTCTTCCCGCGCAAACTCGGCTCCCAGGGAGAGTCCCGGCAACCGCCGGAAGGGGGAGACATAGGCGCGGAGGTTGTAGACCGACATGCCATCCCGATCGGGCAGGGAATCGGACTGGAAGTTCAGGTAGGAGGCACCGAGGGTGTTGGCCTCACGCAGGGTCAGCTCGTAGTTCCCGCCCCAGAGCCGGGTTCCGGTCTCGCGCTCCGGTACGTCCTCCCGGTCGAGGTAAAAGGCCTCGAACTTGTGGTTCTTCGGCTGGAACCGGCCCACCCCGGCAAACTCCCAGGCCTTGCGCGCGTTGCTCCAATAGCCGCCGCGAGAGCTGCCTTCGCCGCCGCCGTCCCAGAGGAGGAACCCGCCCTGTCCGAGCCGATACTGAGTGCGGCCCACTTTGAAGTCCAGTGCGTTCTCGCCGACTTTCAGCGCTGTCCCCGAGCGCCAGCCCGCGTACAGGTCCTCGATCTGGAACGAGGATGCCTCCTCACCCACCAATGGCGGGGGCGCGGCATAGGTCCGCTCGCCGACCGCGCTGATCGCGCCGTAGAGCTCGCCTTTGTTGAGGCCATAGCTGCCCGAGAGGCCCGGCTTGATGAAGCTCTCCACCCAGTTGTCGCTCAGGTCGCCAGAGGGATCGGGCCGCGCATTGGTAAACAGCGAGTTGCCAAACCCGAATACCCCGAGGCCCGCGTCGAAGTTGAACTTCCACTGCACTTTCCCGGGGAGTCCGGTGGGCCGCTGCTCGGCTGGCGCCGGCGTGGATACGGAATCCTGGGCTTGGGCCTGCCCGGTGCCGGCCAGAAAGAGGAGTCCAAATGTCACCGCTCTCAGCTGCGTCATGATGCTTCCTCGAGGTAGCCACCAGCCCCGAACGTTGGCCACGGGGGAGGTAGGTTGGGCCAAACCCGGACGAAAGTTTCAGACTCGGAACACTGCACCATCGGCCACACCGAATGAACTCGCGATCAGACGGGATTCGGAGGCGGGGGTCGGACACGGTCCGTAGTCTCACTCGATATAGGCGACCTCCGGTAAGAGCGTTACTGGACCTTGGTATAATGAGACCGCAGGCCACCCACCGCGGGGGCCGAATTGCAACGCCTAGAGAATGAACTGGTTCGCGGAGGGAATGTGCTGGGGGTCTATCACAACAGTCAGACGGCCTATCGGCCTCCGGGGACCGCCGATGCCGAGTCGGCTGCGGTGACGAAGTCGCCGCCGAGGGCCAGGTGGAGGTTGATTCGCTGCACGATTCGATCGGTGCGGATTCCGATCAGGGTCGCCTCGGCCCCGTAGAGACGCATCCGCTGCTGCACCACGCTCAGGAGGTCCGATTTACCCACCCGCCAGCGCGTTCGGCTCACCGCCACCGCGCGGGACTGCTCCGCAACGACCTGGGTCAGTACCGACTGCCGCTGGCGGAGGATCTGCTCGGCGGCCAGGGCATTCTCGACGTCCTGGAATGCCGCCAGGACCGCCGCCCCGTACGTCGCCACGGCCTGGCCCTGCTCGGCGGTGCGGATGTCCACCTGCGCCTGCAGCCCGCCTCCGTGGAAGATCGGGGCGAGGAGTGAAGCGCCGAGCGAGGCCACCGGGTTGCTGAAGTCCGCCTGCAGCTCGAGGACCTCGCTGCTGATCGCCCCGAAAGAGCCGTTGAGGTTGAAAGCCGGCAGCTTGGCGGCCACCGCCTGCCGCTTGGCGTAGAACGCACTGGCCACCCGCTGGCTCGCCGCCACCAGGTCCGGGCGCCGCGCGACCAGGCTCGATGGGAGTCCCGCGGGGACGTCGGGCACCTCCTGCGGGAGGCTGTCGCGGACCACGAGTGTCCCGGCAGGGTATCGCCCCAGAAGGACCTCGAGCGCCCGCACCGCCTCTCCCGTGCTCTGGGTGAGCTGCAACTCTCGGTCGCGGTAGGTCCCCACGTCTCCACGGGCGAGGGCCACATCCTCGTCGTTAGCCGTGCCGACGTTCCGCTCCACCCCCACCAGGTCGAGTAGCTGCGTGCTGGCGCTCGCCATCGCGGCGGCGAGCCGGGCCTGCATGCGCAGCTCGGCAATCACATACCAGCTTTTCGCCACCAGCCCCGCGAGCGATTGCCGGGCATAGACCAGGTCCGCGCTGGCCGCACCCTGCCCGGCGCGCGCCGCGGCACGGCCGTAGCGCACGCGGCCCCACAGATCCGCCTCCCACTCCGCCCGAACCAGGACCGCATTGAGGCCCGAGGCGTCCCCGCCGAGCCCGATGCCGCCGTGTCCGATCAGGTCCACTGCGGGGTACAAGAGAGACTTCGCCAGCCGCAGCTGTCCGGTCGCCGCGTCGACCCGGGCCGCCGCCAGACGGAGGTCGGCGTTCTGCTCCAGCGCCTCCGTCACGAGGGCGAGCAGAGCCGGGTCGCCGAAGGTGGCCAGCCATCCCTCCACGACCGGCGTGGTGTCCACTGGTGCCGCTTTCCATCCCGGAGGCAGCTTTGCGGCCGGCAGCACCTCCGCGGCGACCTCGTCATTGGATGGCGGTTGCTTCAAGGCGCACCCGACCAGCGCGGCGGCAGAGAGGAGGAGGAAGGGGGGCCGGAATCGAGCCGGGCGGCGCACGGCTGCCATTCTAGTGGAGCTTGAGGATGAGGTAGTCGAGCTTCGCACTGACTCGGACGATCACCTTACGAATGAGGTGAATGGGAACCATGTGCTCGGTGTAGATGGCGCCCTGGCCGCGCGCGCCGGCCGCCAGGAATATCGTGGAGTCCTCCGGCTCCAGCTGGGCGGCGAACCGACCCGGAGGGAGGCCCTGCGGCTGGTCCTGCGGCAGCTCGCCGGAGACAGTCAGCTGGCCCTGGCCCTGAGCCCAGATCACCCAGAGAACCTTACACTTGATGAGCTTCCCGGGG
>DATBSM010000046.1:0-13274 GCA_036559785.1 Gemmatimonadales bacterium | reverse complement strand
GGCGTCGCTGGTGGCGTGCCCCCGAATGACCTCGACCAGCTGCATCACGGGCACCGGGTTCATGAAATGCATGCCGATGACCTGTTCCGGTCTCCGGGTCCGGGCCGCGATCTCGGTGATCGAGATCGAGCTGGTGTTGGTTGCGAGAATGGCGTCCGGGCCCGCGATGCGGTCGAGCTGCTCGAACAGGGAAAACTTCACCGCCGGATTCTCACTGGCAGCCTCGATGACGATACGGGCGGCGCCCGCCGCGTCCAGATTCGACCCGGTGCTGATGCGCCCGAGTATCTGCGCCGTCGCATCCGCGGGCAGGGTGCCCTTCTTCACCTGGCGCTCGAGATTGCCCTTGATCGTTGTCGTGGCCCGCTCCAGGGCTGCCGGTGCACTGTCGATGAGCGCCACGTCCCACCCGTGCTGAGCGAAGACGTGAGCAATCCCATTGCCCATCGTGCCGGCACCCACTACAGCGGCCCGGGTCACAGGGTCTCCTTCCGCGCCCAGCGCATGGTCACCAGAAGGGCCGCGGTAATGGCTACTGTGGCCAGGAGGCCGCCTTCCGGTCCGAACCGGCCACCCGAAAGCCATTCCGGACTACCCGCGCAGTAATCGAGCAACGGAATGTCGAAGGGCAGACCGCTGACCGGTGCGTCCAGCGCGGCGAGCGTGGCGTTCCAGCCGAGGTGGGCGCCGAATGCCGTCCACAGGCCGCCGGGGGCGTAGAAGGCCACGCCAAGAAAGATTCCCGCGAGCGCGATGTTCCCCAGACCCAGGGCGGTAACCCCCGGGTTCAGGATGTGAAACAGCGCAAAGACGAGCCCCGCAACCAGGACGAGAGCGGTACCGCGCCCCAGGGCGGCAGCCACCAGGACCAGCGGCAGCCCCCGGAACATGATCTCCTCGCTGAGCGCGGCGGGCGCGAGCACCAGAAGGGTCTTCAGTACCTGGATGCCGTACTCTCTCACGCCCCCATCGTCGGGCATCCAGTGGGAGTGGGCGACGAGGACTGAACCGAGAAGGGCGAATCCCGCGGCACCTGTCCCGATCATCAGGCCGATCGCCCATCCTTTTACTCCGATCCGCGCGGGCGCCAAGCGTAGGTCCCAGCGCCGGAGGCGAAGGGCTCGGAACCCGATCGCCCACGTCGCGAAGCCGAAACCGAGAACCTGGCTGGCTCCGGCAACCAGGACCTGCTCAGGACCCGCGGCCAGAGCTCTCATCAACCCATCGGCCACGCTACCGTACCGAGCCAGAGCCCAGAGCGACATGACTGTCACGCTGGCGCTCATGCCCAGCAGCATGAAGGCGACCGTCCATCCGATCGCCTTCCAGGGGGACATTCTGGCCGGAGCGCTCTCTGCCGAGGTCAAAGGAAGGAGCGAATCTTCGGGCCAGCGGCGAGGATCAGAGCGGCGGCCAGACCGACTTTGAGCAGGTCGCCGGTGAGAAAGGGGACGAAGCCGACTCGGAACGCCGTCCTGGGGTCGCCACCCAGTAATGCCAGTTGCGACACGCCACCGGCATGGATGATGACCATGCCGAGTGCGCAGGCCAGGAGTACCCGAAGTACGGCCGGACCGCCGACATGTCCGGCTGATTCAGGCACCGGACGGACGAGTGCGCCCGTAACAGCGGCCGCGATCGGGAACGCGAGCAGGTAGCCGCCGGTAGGTCCCAGCAGGTGCCACGCGCCTGACCCGCCGCCGGCAAAGACCGGCAATCCGAGGATGCCGAGCAGCAGGTAGAGCACCAATGCGCTGAGACCGCCGGCCGCGCCCAGGAGTCCGCCCACCGCAAGCACCGCGAGGGGCTGAAGCGTCATCGGCACGGGGCTGAACGGCACCGGCACCACCACCTGGGCGGCGAGGGCGACGACCACGGCGCCAAGGCCAGTGGCAATCGTGCGACGAAGGACCCGGGTCTGTGTGGTCGACCCGGGCCTAGCTACACCTATATCTGGATTTGTCACAACAGCTCCACACTGAGGGCAACCGCATTGCCACCGCCCAGACAGAGGGTGGCGAGACCAGTGCTACTACCCCGGTCGCGAAGAGCATACAGCAGCGTCGTGAGTACCCGCGCACCGCTTGCCCCGATGGGATGGCCCAGGGCCACGGCCCCGCCATGGACGTTGACTCGATTCCAGTCCCAGCCGAGCTCCCGACCATCGGCCAGAGCCTGAACCGCAAACGCCTCGTTGGCCTCGATCAGGTCGTAGTCGCCGATCTTTGTGCCGGCCTTCTCCATCAGCGTCCGGACGGCCAGCACCGGGGCGAAGAAGATCTCACGGGGCTCACCGCCGCCCGTGGCATAGGCTGTCACCCGGGCCAGCGGCTTGAGCCCGTGGGCCTTCGCGAAGGCCAGCGAGGTGACGACCAGCGCACTGGCGCCATCATTCAAGCCTGGCGCGTTGCCGGCGGTGACCGTCCCACCGTCCTTCCGGAAGGCGGGCTTCAGCTTGGCCAGGGTTTCTGGAGCGGTATCGCGCCGAGGGGATTCGTCGGCCGACACTGTCGTCGAGCCGCCCTTCCCTGGGGCAGAAACCGGCAGGATCTCGGCCTTGAACTTCCCGGCGTCGGTGGCAGCCACGGCCTTGCGATGGCTGTCGTAGGCGAAGGCATCCTGATCGGCCCGGCTCACCCCGGCCTTATCGGCGGTGTACTCGGCGTACTCACCCATGTGACAGCAGCCGAACGAGTCCCACAGGCCGTCGTGAATCATGCCGTCAACCATGGTTTGATTGCCGGCCTTGATCCCACCACGCATGCCATAGACGTAGTGGGGCGCGCTCGACATCGCCTCCTGGCCGCCGGCCACGATGCACTCGGCGTCGCCCGCCTTGATGGCCTGCGATGCGAGCATCACCGCCTTGAGCCCGGAGCCACAGACCTTATTGATGGTGAGCGCGGGAATCGAAGCGGGAAGTCCCGCATGGATGAGCGCCTGACGTGCGGGAGCCTGTCCCGAGCCACCCTGGACTACCTGCCCCATGATGACCTCTTCCACGGAGCTGGGATCGACACCCGCCCGGGAGACCGCCTCGCGGATCACCATCGCGCCGAGCTGGGGGGCTGTAAACGACGAGAGACCGCCGAGGTAGCGGCCGATCGGGGTACGGACGGCAGAGACGATGACTGGGGTGGTGCTATCGCTCACAGTGTACGGGTCCGGTTCGGGTTCAGACTGGGGGCAAATTACGCGGGAAAGCGACGTTTGTCACCATGGCCCAAGGCTCCGACGCCAGTAGCGCCACGAAGCTCCGATGTTCTAAGGAATCATTTTACGTGTGCGGACCTCGTCGCCCAATCGCTCCAGAAACGCGCTGACCGTCATCACTTCCTGCTTCTTCCCCGCCCCACGAACTCGGAGCGCCAAACTATCCGAGTCGGCCTCCCGCTGCCCGATGACCGCCATATAAGGCACTTTCAGTACCTCGCCGGCACGAATCCTATAATTCAGCGTTTCGCTACTGTCATCCACATGAACGCGAAATCCAGCCTGCTTGAGCCTGGCCGCCAACTTTCGGGCGGCATCGGCCTGCGCATCGGAAATCGGAATCACTCTGACTTGCTCGGGTGCAAGCCAGACCGGGAACGCACCGGCAAAATGCTCGATAAGGTTGCCGGTAAACCGTTCCAGCGTACCATAGATGGCCCGGTGAATCATCGCGGGCCGGTGGGGCTTGTTGTCAGGTCCGGTGTATTCGAGCTCGAACCGGTCCGGGAGGTTGAAGTCGAGCTGAATCGTGGGCCCCTGCCACAGCCGGCCGATCGAATCCCGGAACTTGATATCGATCTTGGGGCCGTAGAATGCGCCCCCGCCCTCATCGACTCGATACGCGATTCCCTTCCGATCCAGCGCCCGCTTGAGTGTGCTCTCGGCCCGGTCCCAGATTGCGTCGTCGCCCAAACGCTCCGTGGGTCGGGTAGAGACCTCGAAGTCGAGCTCGAAGCCAAACGTCTCCCGCACCAGTCGATCTACCTGGTCGAGACAGAGGAAGATTTCGTCCTCGACCTGATCCGGGGTGCAGAAGATATGGGCGTCGTCCATGGAGAGTCCGCGCACGCGCAGCAATCCATGCAGCACGCCGGAGCGTTCGTTGCGGTAGACGTTCGCCACCTCCGAGAGCCGAACCGGAAGATCGCGGTAACTCCGCTGCTGGCTCTTGTAGATCAGCGCGTGCATCGGACAGTTCATCGGCTTGACCCGATAGCGCACGTCCTCCGCCTCCTCGTGGCCCGCTGCCATGGGCGGATACTGGTTCGCCTCGTACAGCGGCAGATGGCCCGAGATCTTGAATAGCTCTTCCCGGGTGATGTTGGGCGTATACACCAGGTCGTAGCCGCTGCGGAGGTTGTCGTCTTCGACAGCGCGGGTCAGGAGCCACTTTACCATCGCACCCTTAGGGTGCCAGAACACCAGCCCGGGGCCGACCAGTTCCTGGATTGAGAACAGGTCGAGCTGTTTGCCCAGGACGCGGTGGTCGCGCTTGCGCGCCTCCTCCAGCCGGTGGAGATAGGCGTCGAGGTCCTCCTTCTTGAACCACGCGGTCCCGTAGATCCGCTGGAGCATCTGCCGCTTCTCGTCGCCCCGCCAATACGCGCCCGCGGCATGCAGCAGCTTGAAATGCTTGAGCCGGCCGGTCCGCGGGATGTGTGGGCCCCGGCACAGATCGACGAACGGTCCGTCGGTGTACACGGTGATGGTCTCGTTATCGCCCAGCTCCGCGATCCGCTCGAGCTTGAGTGGGTCATCGGCGAAGCGACGCCGGGCCTCGGCCCGATCGACCACCTCCCGGACAAAGGGAAAATCCCGGCCCGCCACTTCGGCCATTTTGGTTTCCAGGCGCTCCAGGTCTTCGGGTGTGAAAGGCCGATCGACCTGGAAGTCGTAATAGAACCCGTCCTCGATCGGCGGGCCGAAGCCGATCCCCGCGCTGGGGAACAGCTCGCGGACCGCGGTGGCAAGTATGTGGGCCGAGGAGTGCCGCAGGAGCTCGAGCGCCTCGGGATCTCGGTCCGTCAGAATCGCGATCGAGGCATCCGAATCAAGCGCCCGGTCGAGATCCCGGATCTCGCCATTCACCCGGGCCGCAAGAGCTGCCCGCGCCAGGCCGGGGCCGATGCCTTCGGCGACCTGGCGCGCGGTGCTGCCGGCCGGCGCTTCCCGCTGACTGCCATCCGGCAGGGTCAGGCGAACTGTGCTCATCGACCAAGTTCCTCGACCGACGGCCGCACGACGGGCCTGGTCGAGGGGGCAAAGTAGAAGAACAGCCCTATCCCAGCGATGATTAGCGCAGCCACGACAAGCCACCGGATCAGCTCTGAGCCGCTCAGTTCTGCGCGTTCGCGATCCATGAGGGTCCTGGTGAGGGAAGGTCTCAGCTTTCAGACCGGAAAAAGGTTAACTTAATCGAACTGCAAATCCTTCTGTAAGAGGACGCTCGTGCGACGATACAACCGGCTGAGTAAGACCCAAATTCTGCTCTGGAGCACGTTCGGCGTGGGGACAGGCCTGCTGGCCGGCTTTGCCCTGGGCGAGTGGATCGGTGGAGTAAACCAGACCCGCGTCCGGCGGGTGGCCCAGAGCCTGGGATCCCGAGGGCGGCATCATACCGCGGCCGCATCGGCCCGGGCCGTCGGAACCGCGCTCGGAGCCGAGCCGCGTCTGGCTGGTTGCGTCCTCGAGGTGGTGCCGATCAGTCGCAGCAGCGTCGAGCTCCGTGGCTGGGTAGGAGACCGTCCCGCCCGCACCCTGGCGGCCCGAGTGGCGGCCGGCGTATCAGGCGTGGAGACCGTCATCAACAGCATTCTGGTTCGCGGCGAAGACGATCGGGTCATTCCCGGCGGCAAGCGCGTGACCGACCAGAGCGCATGAGCGAACCGCTCGCCCCGCAGTACAATCCATCTACGATCGAGTCCGAGCTGTACCGCTGGTGGACCGAGCGCGGACTGTTCTCGCCCGAGTCCCATGCTCCCGGCTCCGGTGAGCCGTACGTGATCCAGATGCCGCCGCCAAACGTCACGGCGGTGCTGCACATGGGACACGGGCTCAACAACACCGTGCAGGATGTGCTGATCCGGTTCGAGCGCATGCGCGGGCGGCGGGCCCTCTGGGTTCCCGGCACCGACCACGCAGGGATCGCCACCCAAAACGTGGTCGAGCGACTGCTCGCCGAGCAGGGTCTCACTCGTTTCGATCTGGGGCGCGACTCGTTTGTCGAGCGGGTCTGGGCCCATGTTCGAGAGACCGGCGCGGTGATCCTCGAGCAGCTCAAGGCCATCGGTAGCTCGGCCGACTGGTCTCGCACCTACTTCACCCTGGATGAAGGTCTCTCCCAAGCCGTACGGGAGACGTTCGTGCAGTTATATGAAAAAGGGCTGGTCTACCGCGGTCATTACATCATCAACTGGTGTCCCCGGTGCCTCACCGCCCTGTCCAATGAGGAAGTGGATAAGGAAGAGGTGGACGGGAAGATATGGCATCTGCGGTATCCGCTCGCCGATGGCAGCGGCCATCTCACCATCGCCACCACCCGTCCCGAGACGATGTTGGGTGACACTGCCGTCGCGGTGCATCCGGCGGACGAGCGGTATCGTCACCTGGTGGGCCGCGAGCTGCTGCTACCGGTCGTGGGCCGGAGGATCCCCGTGGTGCCGGATGCCGCCGTGGACCCCGACTTTGGTTCGGGGGCGGTGAAGGTCACCCCGGCGCACGACCCGCTCGACTTCGAGATCGGTCAGCGGCACGGGCTCCCGACCATCGACGTCATGACTCCCGAAGCGCGCATCAGCCTGGTGGCGCCGGAGCGGTTCCAGGGACTGGACCGCTATGAGGCCAGGCGGCAGGTACTGACCGAGCTGGAGCATGCCGGCCTGGTTGAGCGGGTCGAGGAGCACCGGCATGCTGTGGGTCACTGCTATCGCTGCGCCACCGTGATCGAGCCGCGCTTATCGGATCAGTGGTTCGTGCGGATGGAGCCGTTGGCACGTCCCGCGCTGGCGGCCTACCGGGAGGGAACGCTGCGCTTCGTGCCGGAGCGCCGGGGCGACGACTATACCAGCTGGCTGGAAGGGATTCGCGACTGGTGCATTTCCCGGCAGCTCTGGTGGGGCCATCGAATTCCGGTCTGGTACTGCGACGCCGACGGCTGCGGGATGACCACCGTCAGCCGGACCGATCTCACCGTCTGCCCCGGCTGCGGCGGTCCAGCACGCCAGGACGACGACGTGCTCGACACCTGGTTCTCGTCCTGGCTGGTGCCCTTCTCCAGCCTGGGGTGGCCGAAGCAGACCAGGGATCTGACGACATACTATCCCGGCCACACCCTGGTCTCGTCCCCCGACATCCTGTTCTTCTGGGTGGCGCGGATGATCATGTCCGGTCTCCACTTCATGGGCAAGGTGCCGTACACCCGGATCTATCTGCACGGGGTGGTGCGCGACACGCAACATCGGAAGATGTCGAAGTCGCTGGGGAACGGAATCGATCCGCTGGAGGTGGTGGAACGCTATGGCGCCGACGCTCTGCGCTATTCGCTGATCTCGGGGATGTCGGTGGGGACTGACGTCATCCTCGACCCCCGGGACCTCGAATCCACGTTCGCGCCGGCGCGTAACTTTGCCAACAAGCTGTGGAATGCCGGGCGCTTCATTCTGTCGAACCTCGAGGGCCCGACCCGCCCACTGGCCGGGACCCACGCTGCTGAGGTGCGTCGTGAGGAGCTCACCCTGGCCGACCGGTGGATCATCGCGCGTTGTGACGCAACGGTGGTGGAGGCGACGGAGGCCTACGAGCGATTCAGGCTCAACGAAGCCGCGGCTGCGGTGTACCGGTTCATCTGGAGCGACCTCGCCGACTGGTACATCGAGCAGGTCAAGCCCCGGCTGTACGGCGATCAGCAGGGCGGCGACGTTGCCCGGGCGGTAGTAGTGCAGACCTTCGACGTGGCACTGCGTCTCCTGCACCCGGTGATGCCGTTCATTACCGAAGCCCTCTGGCGACGCTTTCCCGGCCGGCCGGAGACTGCCTCGATCTCGGTTGCTCCCTGGCCCCGTCATGACTCGCGGGCGCAGGACCCCGAGGCACTGCGCGATTTCGGGCTGGTGCAGGAGCTGATCGGGGCCATTCGCGGCATTCGGGCGGAGTATGGCGTACAGCCGGGCCAGGTGGTGCGCGCCGTGGTGAGCGCAGGCGAACGGTTTACCGAGGCCGCGCTGGAGCAGGAGCGTGCCACCATCATTCGGCTCGCCAAGCTCTCGGCCGTGAGCTTTGCCCCGAACCACGAACGTGTCGGCGGACACGCAGTGCTCTCCGACCGCACCAGCGTCTTCGTCCCGCTGGGCGAAGCCATCGACATCGGTCGTGAGTGCAGCCGGCTGGGCACCGAGGCGGAGCGACTGTTGCGCCTGGTCGAATCGCAGGAGAAGAAGCTCGGGAACGAGCAGTTCGTGTCTCGCGCTCCAGCGGAGGTAGTGGACCGGGAGCGAGAGAAGCTCACCACCTGGAAGGAGCAGCGCGACGTGCTGGTCAAGAAGCGGGAGCTGCTTGGATGTGGGTGAGGTGGGGCGGCGGGGCGGCGGGGCAGCGGGGCGGTGACAACACGCCCCCACGCAACTCTGTGCTTTGGCGTACTGTTGCTGCCTGGCTGCCCATCTGCCCCGCTGCCCTGCTTGCCTGCGCCCGCATCGAGCCCCCGCCGGGAGGTCCGCCGGATGCGGCCCCTCCCAGACTCATTGCTACCAGGCCGGATTCCTTCGTGCGTCTGACGCCGTTCAAGGGGGTGGCGGAGTTTCAGTTCGACGAGGTGGTCTCCGAAGGTGGCACGCCCAACCGGGGTGAAGGGACCGGCGGTCTCGAGCGCCTGGTCATTCTTTCGCCCAGCACCCGGGTTCCTGAGGTCAGGTGGCGGCGGAACCGGATCACGGTCCACCCCCAGGAGGGCTGGCGGCCCAACCGGGTCTACCGGGTCGAGCTCCTGCCGGGGGTGACCGATCTCAGATCCAACCGGAGCGAGGAGAGTGCGGTGCTCACCTTCAGCACCGGGGCCCCCCGGCCTCAGACCACGCTCGAGGGACAAGTCCGGGACTGGTCCACCAGCCGAGCCGCGCCAGGCGCGCTCGTCATCGCTTCCCTCCTGCCCGACAGCCTGCCTTACCGCAGCGTGGCGGATTCCACGGGCCGGTTCAGCCTGGGACCGCTTCCCCTGGGTGATTATCTCGTCAGCGGCGTGCTCGACCAAAACAACGATCACCGGCAGGATTCGCGCGAAGCATACGGCACCGCCCGGGTGGCGCGGGGGAAGTCGGCCGTGGGCGAGCTCTGGGCGTTTGTGCACGATACTACCCAGCCCCGCATCCAAACGATCGCCGTGGACGACAGCGTGAAGGCGACAGTGACCTTCGCCCAGAAGCTCGACCCTCGTCAGCGCCTGAGTGCCAGAGACGTCCGCCTACGGCTCTTGCCGGATTCGACTCCCGTCGCCGTGTTATCGATCCTGCCGCAGCCGGTGGATGACAGCATTCACGGCACGGAATCGCCGGCCGAAGACTCCACCGCGGTCGACGACTCGACGGCGGCTGTCGATACCAGCCGGGCGGGCCGGAGAATCGCACCGCCAGCGCGCGAGAAGGCCGCGGAGGAACCCAAACCTTCGCGGCCACCTCTGAACGACCGGCTGGTCTTGCGGGTGCCGAAGCGGTGGGCACCAGGCTCGCGCCTGGCTTTGGAGATACGAGGGGTGAAAAACGTCACCGGTATCGCGGGCAACGCGGCGGGTGTGGTCGCCGTTCCGGAGAAGGTCAAAGCTGATTCCAGCGATACCCTGAAGCGGCAGCCGAGCGACAGCGTCCGCACTGGCAAACCGAGCCGCGCCAAGGTGGATTCGCTGAAGCTGAAGCAGAAGAGGTGACCGACCGCAGGCGTGAGCTCCCGTCGGTGGACCGCCTCATGCATCAGCCCGCGGTGCAGGAGCTGCTGCAGCTGGCGCCCCGGGGAGCCGTCCTGGCCGCCGTGCGAGAGTCACTGGATGCGGCGCGGACCCGGCGGGCCGGGCCACCCGAGGCGTGGGATGCGGACATTCGCGAGCGGCTGGCGCGGCGAACCGGGGCCGAGCTGCGGCCCGTACTCAACGCCACTGGTGTCGTGCTGCACACCAACCTGGGCCGGGCGCCCCTGCCTGATGTGGCGACGCGCGCGATGCTGTCGGTGGCCGGCGGCTACAGCAACCTCGAGCTCGATCTCTCTTCTGGGATCAGGGGCACCCGCAGCGATCATTGCCGGGCACTGCTTCGGATTGCCACCGGTGCGGAAGACGGCCTGGTGGTGAACAACGCCGCCGGCGCGCTGCTGCTGGCACTGAACGCACTGGCGGAAGGTCGCGATGTGCTGATCTCGCGTGGCGAGCTGATCGAGATCGGCGGCTCGTTCCGCATCCCGGACATCATGACCAAGAGCGGTGCCCGGCTCCGCGAGGTCGGCACCACCAATCGAACCCACCTTCAGGACTATCAGAAAGCGCTCGACGGCGGCGTGGCCGCCATTCTCACGGTTCATCGGTCCAACTTCGAGCAGCGTGGGTTCGTCGCATCGCCCCAGCCGGAGAAGCTCGCGGAGCTCGCGGCCAGCGCGGGGATCCCCTACCTCTACGACATCGGCAGCGGACTGATTCCGGATCTCTCGCCCTGGGGGCTCACCGGGGAGCCCAGGGTAGCGGAAGCGCTGGCCGCCGGAGCCGGCCTCGTTCTGTTCAGTGGAGACAAACTGCTTGGCGGTCCCCAGGCGGGGTGCCTGGTAGGACGGAGGGAGCTGCTGGCCCGCTGCCGGGAGAACCCCATCGCGCGAGCGGTTCGGGCCGACAAGCTGACGCTGGCTGCGCTGGCGGCAACCCTCAGTCTCTATCAGGATTCGGAAGCCGCCATCCAGCTGGTTCCGGTGCTTGCGATGTTGACACTGCAACCGGGCGAGCTAGCCCGGCGGGCCGAGCGCCTGGCGGCGTTGTGTCCACCGGCGGTACGAGCCAGCACCATTCCCGGTGAGTCGGCTGTGGGAGGCGGCTCGTTCCCCGGCGCCGTCCTGGCCACCACCCTGGTAGCCCTCGACGCCGGCACGCTCGGCCCCGATGGCCTGGCGCTCCGTCTCCGTCTGGGCGAGCCCTCGATCGTGGCTCGGGTAGGGAGCGACCGGCTGCTGCTCGACCCTCGGACACTCCCGGAGGACAGTTTCAGGGTTGTCGTGGCTGCAATCGAGCAGGCGCTCACCTCATGAGCCGCGCCGCCGACCATGGCCGGCGCGCCGTTTTTCTGGATCGTGACGGCACCATCATCGAGGACGTCGCCTATCTGCGGGACAAGGATCAGGTCCGCCTCCTGCCCAATGCCGCGACCGCCATCAAGCGGCTAAACGAGAATGACTTCCTCGCCATCGTGGTCACCAATCAGTCGGGGATCGCCCGCGGCCTGGTGTCCCGCAACGACTACCGGCTCGCCCAGGGGCGGGTAGATGAGCTGCTGGCCCAGCAAGGCGCGCGGCTCGATGCGCACTACTTCTGTCCTCACCTGCCCGAGCTGACCGGACCCTGCGATTGCCGGAAGCCCGGAGTGTTGCTCTATCGCCAGGCAGCCGAGCAGTTCCAAATTGATTTCAGCCGGAGCTGGTGGGTAGGCGACCGCATGCGTGATGTGCTCCCCGCGGATGCCCTCGGCGGTCGCGGCATTCTGGTGCTCACCGGCGGGGGACCGGCTGAGGCTGGGGATGAGAAGGCGAGCAGCTTTGCGCGGGCGTATGATCTGGCTGCCGCGGTGGACCTGATTCTAAAGGAAGCCGGGACTTCCGTCTCCTAGCTCCTGACTCCCACCTACCATTACCTTCCCCCGCCATGACGATGCGCATAGCCGTGGCTATTTCCGGCCGCGGCAGCAATCTCCAGGCGCTGCTTCGCGCGCTCCAGCCTGATGCGCCCGCCGAAGTCGTCCTGGTAGTGACCGACCGCGCGCAGGCGCCGGGCCTGAGCCACGCCACGAGCCGTAACATCCCAGCGGTGGTGCTCCCCGATCCGTCCGACGCAGCCGGGTGGCTCGAGCCGCTGCACGACCACCAGGTCGATCTAATCGTGCTGGCCGGCTACCTGAGACTGGTTCCTGCGCCGGTCGTCGCAGCTTACCGCGGCCGCATCATGAATACTCACCCTTCCCTGCTTCCCGCGTTCGGCGGCAAGGGCATGTACGGAGAGCGCGTGCACCAGGCGGTGCTGGACAGTGGGGCCCGGGAAACCGGGGTCACGATCCACCTGGTGGACGAGGTCTACGATCGCGGAGCGGTGCTGGCCCAATCCCGGATTCCGGTTCTGCGCGACGACACTGCCGAGCGGCTCGCTGCCCGGGTGCTCGAGGTCGAGCATCGCCTGCTCCCCGCCGCGGTCCTGGCGGCCGCCGCGGCCGGACGGCCCGTTCCACTACCCCAGTCACGAGTCGAGAGCCCCGAGTCATGCCCCGGGCACTGATCTCCGTCAGCGACAAGCGCGGAGTAGTCCCCTTTGCCCAGGCATTGGTCGAGCTTGGCTGGGAGATCATCTCGACCGGCGGCACCGCCGCGGCCCTCCGCGCCGCCAAGGTGCCGGTGATGGAGGTGGAGAAGGTCACCGACTCCCCTGAAATGCTCGATGGGCGAGTCAAGACTCTGCACCCCGCGATCCACGGCGCGCTCCTGGCCCGGCGCCACCTGCCGGAGCACATGGCGGCACTCGAGAAGCACCGGATCGTTCCCATCGATCTGGTGGCGGTGAATCTGTATCCCTTTCAGGCGACGATTGCCCGGGAAGGCGCATCGTTGGAGGACGCGCTGGAGAACATCGACGTCGGCGGCCCATCGATGCTGCGATCGGCGGCAAAGAACCACGAGGCCGTCCTGCCGGTAGTTGACCCGACGGATTATCCCGCCGTCCTGGAGCTGCTGCGGAAGGGCGGACTCACTGCGGGGGTTCGCCGCGAGTTCGCGGCCAAGGTGTTTACCCATACCGCGGACTACGATTCGGCCGTCGCCGCATATCTCACGCCCCACGAGGAGGGCCTACCCGCCCGCCTGGGCGTGTCCATGGAGCGGGTCCAGGCGCTGCGCTACGGCGAGAACCCCGCGCAACGGGCCGGGCTGTACGTGACCGAGGAGCCCCGGGGCATGCGGGACCTGACCCAGCGCCAGGGCAAGGAGCTGTCGTTCAATAACCTGCTCGATGTGGACGCGGGCATGTGGGCGGTGGCGTGGTGGAGCAATCGTCCGGCCTG